>JAFUZB010000165.1 GCA_017476845.1 Clostridia bacterium | reverse complement strand
CTTGACCTCTTTGTTCACAAGGAAATCCAGCATGTGGAATTTTGTCTGCAGATCAGAAAGCGACAGACGAATGACCGTTTCCTCTGGACGGCGCTCATTCATGTTGTAGATCCAGATCTCTGCAAAATTGGACGTAACAATCCAGCGGGCTTTTTCATCAAAAGGCAGCCCATTGTCATACATCTTTGCCTGTTCATATGGCGTCATGCCGCCATGCCCGGCCTGTGGTTTGTCAAGCGCAATACCGAGACTCTTCTGCTCGATGAGAACATGCGTCTCCGGTATATAAACATCAATACGCTTGGTATTGCCGTCCGGTCCAATGACTTTCTTTTCAAAGTCCACACGCTCTGTGACGCGCTCAACGCCGAGAATGTTGGTCAGAATCTCGATCCAATAAGACCTGGCATCCTCATCCTCCCGGCCGTTACCGTTCCAACGATAGTAGAATTGGCGAGCCGCTTCACGCTGTTGTGCGTCAGTCATCGTTCGTCACCGTCTTTCTGATTTATGGCTGCCACACCTGTCGTCATGTCAGGGCAGCTACGGCAGCAAGCCGAGAAAAACTCTTATACTGTTTCTTGAATAGTATACCACACTTTGCACTATATGGAAAGTCAACAATGGTGCGGGTTTCCAAGGCGCAGCAGCATGTTCACAGGTCTGATTGTCAATACGTTTGTCGAAATTATTTATCAATATCAACACCAAATAGCTCATTATGAACACTAATTTCATGTAACTGCGCGGGAGCCACACCTGCTCAGTAATGAGCCGCCCCTCTGATCACTTCTCTTATTTCCGCGACAGCAATCATGTATCCTCTTCCCCCCTGCCGCAGAGTATGAAATAAGCGCCCTGGATTTCCCCAAGACGCTGAATGAGGAATAATGTTCAAGTTAGTCAGACGGTATATATCATCGGTTCGTTATATCCATCCAACAAATGGTCATGTGTAATAAACATCATACTTTCTGTAATCGCCTGACAAATCATGATTCGATCAAACGGATCTTTGTGAGCAGGTGCTTCTTCCGCTCTCTGCAGGCAACTCAGATAGTATATATGGTTTTCTTTGATCGGCAGACGGTAGTATCCTGCATCCTCACAGTAAGCCACAAGTTCCTCGGCACTCAGTGTCATCTGATCCGGGTGTAGCAGCCGTTTGATTTCCACTTCCCACGGGGAGACAATGCTGAAGTAAACTTCATTTTCCTCATCCGCAATCAACTTCCGTGCTTTTTCCGGGAGTCTTTCGTCTCCACTGATTGCCCAGAGGAGAATATGTGTGTCCAGCAGTATTCTCATATTGTGCCTCCATACATATCCTCGACTTCCTTGTCCCATTCGTCAAAAGCATCCGGCACTTTAACTTTTCCCTTCGCCACCCCTATGCGCTTACTCTTCGGCTTCTTCTGCGCAAGCGTCATCTGAACAATGGGCGTTCCATTCCTTGCAATCAATATGACCTCTTCCTGCCTCGTCTCTAAGAGTCTGACCAATCTGGATAGATCGGTTTTTGCCTCTAGCATATTGACTTGCGTCATATTGACACCCCCTTGGCTTATCTTCTTAGTCTTGCTGGCCAATCTTATTTTATCCCTTTGTAAGAGTATTTGCAATAGCTTTTGAAAACTTACTTGAACGCTGACGTACTGTATTTCGCTTTTCTCGACATAAATACTCCCTCTGAAGCCTACTGGTTTGTATTTCCCAGTATCTACTTCAGAGGGAGCATATCGGCTCGGGCAACGACCAGTTTTTTTCTACTTTCCGATCATTTTGATCTTGCCTGAAAGTCTGAATCTCTTGACAATATGCTGATTCCAGTTGCATGCCGGGCATATTGCTTTCCCCGGCAGATAGATACAGTCTCGACTGGTCAGATTCATACAGTTCGTCTCATCAATGATACAGCGTCTGCAGATATTCTTACCATACTTCCTCTGGAATCGTCTTGTCGTCAGCATGATTGTCCTCGATTACAGACGGTCAGTCGTCAAACTCAAACAGGTCATCGTCCCATTCATCGCCCCAGAAGTCATCTTCTTCATCATCGGTGGCACCTTCCGGGTCTTCGCCGAAATAGGCCTCCAGGATTGCCTGCGTCCAGGTCACATGGGCTGTGATGTAATAATTCTGAAGCTGTGAGGTGTAAAAGTCAAAGTAGATGTTGGAATAGATCGGAATGGTGGGCAGCACCTCATTGTACCGTTCCTGGAAGCTGATCCACTTAGACACATAGTCGTAGACGTCCTTGGGGTCGGTCTTACGCATGTTCACCGCGCGGTACCACAGATCCTCATCATCACTGTACGTATTATTCCAGATCAGATGGTTTGCAGTGGTATCGGTGCTGTAGGTGATGGCTGGATCAACAATCACATGGAAGTTGGTAGCCAGGTAGATCATATCCGTGGTACGTTCCTTTTCCCGGTAATAGGACTTGAGCAATTCTTCCATGTCCTCGGGAACCAGGGTCAATTGGATACCGCACTCGTTCAGATTGTCAATGAAGTTCTCCTGGAGGGTATCCACGATATGATTGCCTCTGGGGTACATCATGGTCAGGTCCAGGGCTACCAGTTGGTCATCAATCATTTTGCACCGAACATCGTCCACACCGGGCCGGTAGGTTTCTCCGTTACGGTTCAGCGTCCATTTGGCGTAGTCCAGCAGGGCATTAGCCTTAACGATGCCGATTTTCTCGGTTCTTTCAGGATCGTTTTCCAGGTCGTACACATTGTAGTTGGTCAGGTTATCCAGAGACAGCATCTCCCATGCTGCCACCAGTTTATCGTACTCCTCATCCGTGGTGGCATACATGTTAGCGTGCCTGGACCATTCTGCCAATTCCTCATCGGTTGGCACATGCTCAGGATCGTTCATGAAGTTAATGGGATATTCCAGCTGGTCTGTGCAGATCAGGTACTCCCACTGCTCAATGCCGTAATACCCGTTTACTACCACACCGAAGCCCTGGCAGTAGTCCTGAGTCAGCTGATCGCGATCCATGCACCAGGCGATTGCCTGACGCACTTCCTTCTCATTCACAGTAGGCCAGTCATAGGTAAAGGTTGCGAAAGCCAGACCGATACGCGGATAGTTCTGGAAACGGATATCAGACATATCCGGTCCCTCTTCGCTTTTCTCGCGCTCTTCGACTTCATGATCGGGCACGGGCTCGATCGTTCCACCAAAGTTCCCCATGCACTGGAGAATAGTCGGTCCATAGACCACCTTGTTCACCAGGTGGAATTTTCCGCTGGCCAGATCCTCTGCCATGGTGTCGTTATCCGCCACAGAGAAGGAAATCTTTTCTATGGTGGGTTTCACCAGGTACATTGGGTTTTCTTCGCCCTCATCGTCATAACGCATGACTTCGTAGATGTTGGGGCCAGTGTGGCTGTTATGCGCCAGCGTGCCACTGCCAGTGCCCGCATGATCCTGCACATCAAACTGGAAGTTCTCAGGCAGAGTGTTGTAAACCCACGCGCCCTTGTAATACTCATTGATGACAAAGTGTGCGGTCTCGTAGTCGTAATCAGTCAGCACGTAGGGACCTGAGCTTACCGCCGGATGGCTGTTGTAGCCCGTATCGGGATCGAGAATAGTTTCCGCCAGAAGCTCCGCCGTATAGATAGGCTCCTCAATGGTCTCATCCTCGTTGCCAATGCGGATGCCGTAACCGTAGCCATCCCCCATGTCATATGCGTCGCCGGCATATACCTTACAGCCGGGGGCAATTACGTTGATAGGATAAGGCACGCACAGCAGCAAACCTGTTTCAAAGAAATAGGGCAAGAATTCATGGTCAAGGGTGATGGAAAGCTGATGGTCATCAATGACACCAACTCCCGTGAGATATGGAAGTTCACCCGTGATGTACTCGTCATAGCCCAGAATATGCTCAGCACGGTAAATCTTGCCACCGATCTGTTCAATTTCAGGGCTCATCATGAGCAGCAGGGAGAATGCATAATCCCACGCAGTGATAGGCGTGCCATCGCTGTAATACAGATCGTCATACAATGCCAGGAAATAGGTCCTGTTTCCGATCTCATCTTCAGCAACCATGACACTTTCCACAACGGACTCATCAATCAGGTATACACCCTGGTTCTGATCCCAGTTGACCAGGTTGTAGCCGTGAATCAGGGCGCGCACATCGATATCAGCCGTATCATTGCCGAACATCTCTGTAAAGAAATCGCCCTTGGTGATGGTGGGGTGACCCACGCGTAATTCGTCAGGGTAGATGATATAAGGAACGTAGTTTCCATCTTCGTTAAGGTAGTACTGATTTCCCTCTTCATCTACATAGAGCGGGAATCCATCCTCCGTCAAGACAGGATTTTCATCCTCGTCCAAGACGGGGAAATACTCTTTTTCTTCGTCGAGTTCTTCAAACTCATCATCGAATTCAACCATATCTTCCGCAAACGCTACAGACAGCGTGCTCGCCATAGAAGTGAGACACAGCACCAGCGCCAGCAGAAGGGACAGGTACTTCTTCATATTCATTTTCTCTATCTCCTTTCTTTGCTCCTCCGGCTCTCGCCTCTCCCCTACTCACTGTTTACACAGCTTTCGGGGAGAGGCATAACCAGATTGCTGATGCTTAGTCGAAGCAGTCGCCAACATGGTTGATGATTACTTCAATGCCCAAAGGCGTCTCGTAATCTTCAATGAT
>JAFUZB010000011.1 GCA_017476845.1 Clostridia bacterium | reverse complement strand
GGATATGAATGTCAAAGTTGAAGCCGGTATCGAAGATGTTCTCGCCCATCAGGCCGTAATCACTGGCCTGCGCGATGGCAATCTCCAGACGCTTGACGGCGATGGGATACTCGGCACGCACATAGATGTAGCCTTCCTGTGCGCCGATGGCATAGCCGGCAATCGCCATGGCTTCCAGCACGCTGTGCGGGTCGCCCTCAAGGACGGAACGGTCCATGAATGCGCCGGGGTCGCCCTCGTCGGCGTTACATGCGACATACTTCACCGGGCCGGGAGAGCTGTGGGCGAACTTCCACTTGAGACCGGTGGGAAATCCGCCGCCGCCACGGCCGCGCAGACCGGACTTGAGGATCTCGTCGATGACCTCTTCCTGGGTCATAGTGGTCAGGGCCTTCTCCAGGGCCTTGTAGCCGTCGAAGGCCAGATATTCATCGATGTTCTCAGGATCGATCACGCCGCAGTTGCGCAGGGCGATTCTCTTCTGATGCTTGTAGAACTCGATTTCGTCCAGGGACTTGTTGGTGTCCTGCTCGGTTGCACCGTGATCCTTGTAGACCAGATGCTGCACAGGACGGCCCTTGAGCAGATGCTCGGAGACGATCTCGTCGACATCGTCCACCTTCACGCGGGAATAGAACGTGCCTTCGGGATAGATGATGACGACAGGGCCGGCCTCGCACAGACCGAAGCAGCCGGTGCGGATGACCTTGACTTCCTTGTCCAGACCCGTCTCCTTGATTTTCTCTTCAAACCGCTCAATGATCTGCGCCGATCCGGATGATGAACAGCCGGTGCCGCCGCAGCAGAGCACGTGCGCGCGATAGATATCCATGGGCTAATCCTCCTAAATCGATCGCTTATTTGTCCTCGGCAGCGCCGATGGTGTACTCGGTTACGGGGCGTCCGTTGACGATGTGCTCGGCGACAACGCGTCCGACCTTTTCAGGGGTCATATGCACATAGGTAACCTTCTCCTGGCCCGGCAGATAGACATCCACCATGGGCTCCAGACGGCACATGCCGATGCAGCCGGTCTGGCTTACCGTCACCTCGCTCAGAGCGCGGGTATTGATTTCTTCCATAAACTTCATCATGACCGGACGGGCACCGGCAGCGATACCGCAGGTGGCCATGCCGATGACGACACGGATATTCTTGTCTTCGTCTTCCTTGCGCAGATTGATACGCTGAAGCGTCCGCTGGCGGATGGCTTCCAGTTCTGCCATAGACTTCATAAGATCACACCTCCAAAGATGGGTTGTAACTCTTCACGGATGGATTCCAGCATCCACACCGATATTTCAGGCTCATTGAGTCCGACATCGCCCAGGACCTGTCGCACCTCACGCGTGTCAAAGGACATGCTTCCCTGAGGCGACGTGCATTCCAGCAGAAAATCCGGACTGTAGGGATTGGCCGTGACAAGGGTGACCACGGTACCGGCGAGATCACCAAGCGGAAGACAGTCAATGCTGTTTCCGTCCAATGTGGCCGTGAGCACGGTGCCCTTGCCTACCTCGCTTTGAAGCGTAATGTCTCCCCCGGTCAGTCTCGCGTTCTGCGCCATGAGCGGAATGCCAAGACCGACCTTTCGCGTAGTTCTTGTCGTGCCAAAGGGACTCATGACACGCGCAAGAAGCGCCTCGTCCATGCCGCAGCCGTCGTCCTCGAGCTGAAGGGTAATCCACTTCCGCTCGTCCACTTTTACGCGGATCGTGACAAGGCTCGCTCCGGCACGCACGCTGTTTTCGGCCAGATCCAGCAGATGCAACGACAGGTCTCGCATACAGGATTACTCCTTGTACTTGGCCAGGATGCCGGGAATATCGTCAGGCACCAGACGGCCGTAGACTTCCTCGTTGATGGTCATAACAGGTGCCAGGCCGCATGCACCCAGGCAGCGGGTGGCCGCAAGGGTGAACAGACCGTCATCGGTCGTGTCGCCCACGGGAATCTTCAGCTCTTCGCTCAGGCGCTCAAGCACCTTCTGGGAACCCTTGACATAGCAGGCGGTACCCAGGCAGACACTGATGACATACTTGCCGGCGGGCTTGAGCTTGAACTGAGAGTAGAAGGTAGCTACACCGTACACTTCACTCAGGGTCACACCCAGGCCTTCTGCGATCGCCTTCTGTACGTCCAGGGAAACACATCCGAAGATACCCTGTGCACGCTGCAGGACAGGCATCAGCGCACCGGGCTGATCTTTGAGCTCTTCAATCACCTGATTCAATTGCTCGAACTTCTCTTTGTTGTCCGGCATGATCGGAAAACCTCCTTCGTAATCATCATGTGACCAAGGGTCACGTGATATAGCGATTATATCACTTTTTATATAGAAAATCGATAGCATTTGACAAAAAAACAACAATCCCGAAGCATGCATAAAACCAGTGGCAAATCAACCGCTTTTCGCATCTCAGGATTGCTGTGTAGGCTCTGCCATAAGTCGCTTGTCCGTGCGCATCCATTCCAGAAGGTCCGCAACCGTCGCATGCTCCAGGCGCAGGGCATGCTCCCGCTCCTGAATATCTCCGAGATAATGGGCATCGGAGGAGTGCAGGACATGCCGCCCCTCCATTGCGCTCGGATCGCAGGGCAGATGGCGCGCCATCTCCACGGTCGTATAGTACGGTTCCTGGGGCATCATGCCGAGATTGACCAAAAGGCCGTGGGATCCCCGGTTGATATGCGCCGGCACCGGCACACCGCCAAAAGCAATGACCTGCCTCGTCGCCTCCGAAAGGCTCAGGTCCGTCGCGCCCATGAGGAGAGCATCCTCCTCATCAATCTGCTCGTCATCGCTGTTCATGACCCGCTGGTTCCCGAAAAAGCTCGGACGGTTCTTCGCCTTGGGCAGGCGGGTACGGATCATCCGGCTGAATTCCATGGCCGTGGGGACATCGGGAAAATAGCCGAGCAGATGGACTTCCTCTTTGGTGGTAATCTCCATGCCTGGCACGAGCAGCAGTCCGTAGGCCTCGCACACCTCCGCCGCTGCGGGCAGGTTCCGGCAGGTATTGTGGTCGGTCAGCGCAATGATATCCAGCCCCTTGATCTTTGCCATGCCGCACAGATTGCATGGCGTCATATCGTCCTCCCCGCAGGGCGAGGGACAGGAGTGGATATGCAGATCGGCAAACAGTTCCAAGGCTTCTCACCTCCCCGGTGTGCCTTATTCCTTGTCAGGAATGCCGGATGCATGCATTCTGCCGCAGATCTCATAGCCGCTGAGCGGGCTCATGAGCACGCACATGCCCTCCGCCTGCGCCTTGTCCAGGCTCTCCTGCTCCATCTCGATATTTTCCGGCATGATGACACAGGCCATATCGCTAAGCAACGCTACGGCAATCACGTTCATGTGCGTCTGCACGGTGACCCAGGCCATGCCCTCCTGGCCGTGGCCCATCACCCAACTGAGCAAATCGCAGGTGTATCCGCACAGTACCTCGCGACCCAAATCAGCCTGCGGGGTCTTGTTTACCGCTTCAATGAGCGGAATCAGTTCCTGAATCGTCATTCCTGTTCCTTCCTTCTCTATATCAAGTTGCCGTCCCGTTACCTTCTTATCTGTGCGACCTCCACCATCTGCTCCGCCATGGACTGCAGCTTGTCACGCAGCTTGTGGATGCACTCCATCTCATTGGCATAGCCGAGCACGATATCCTCGGCAAAGGCCCTGCAGGTGGGCGATCCGCAGCTGCCGCAGTCATAGCCGGGCAGGGTATCGATGATCTCGTTCATGCGGTTGAGCTTCTCCATGGCCCTGGCGATATTCCCGTCCAGGCTCATCGCCATGTTCTCCTCCAGCGGGACATCCAATCGCATCGGATACTTGTTTATCATGGAAACCGGCACACTCTGCTGGGGTGTGGCCGGATTCTGTGCCTTGTAGGTGGAAACAAGCTTGCGGATGGTATTCTTGGCTACATAGTTGTTTTCAAAGGCTAGGGGACCGCCCACGCACCCGCCCGTGCAGGCATTCCCTTCAAAGAAGGCAAGATCGTTGAGCTTGTTGTTCTCAATCTCCTCCAGCACGCGGATGACATTCTGGATGCCGTCCACATTCAGTGCGTTCTCCTGGAAGATGCTCTTGGTTTCCCCACTGGAGGTCGCCCACCCGATGCCGTAGCTGGTCGAGGTCGCCTCCAGCTTTTCCTCCTTCTGAATCTTGGAGATCATGGGCCGCAGCTGGCCATAGATTTCGAGCATCGAGATCGCGCCGTCCACCGCGGACTTCTCCTGGCCAAGCGGCGAATGGATCGCCGTCATCTTCGCAGGACAGGGCGTGATGAAAAAGATGCCCACATCCTCCGATGCACAGTCATGCGCTTTGCAGAATTCCGCGCGCGCAATCTGCGCCGCCACCTCCATGGGCTGGCGGATATCCACAATATTGGGGATCAGGTCCGGGAAACGCACCTGAATCAGCCTGACCACGGCAGGACAGGCGGAGGAAATCATGGGGCGCGGCAGCATGGGCTCACGCATCTTCTCCGCGATCGCACGGGCCACGACGTCCGCGCCGCGGGCCACCTCGAACACCTCGTCAAAACCTAGACGGCGGAGGGCGGCGAGAATCACGCCCACATCCTGCACGTTGCGGAACTGACCGTAGAGCGTGGGGGCAGGCAGGGCAATTTTATACTTGAACCGCTTGATATCCGCCATGGTATCAATGGCCGCTACCTTGGCATGGTAGTCACAGATCCGGATGCATTCTCCGCAGTCGATGCATCTTTCATCCAGTATATGCGCACGTCCCTTGCGCACGCGGATCGCCTCGGTCGGACAATGCATCAGGCAGTTGGTACAGCCCTTGCACAGCTCCTTGTTGAGACGGACAGAGTGAAAGCGCTTCTGATCATCCACGCTGCTTCACCTCCTCATGTTCAGGCGAGGCGGAACCCCATCTCAATGGTCGTTCCCTCTCCCACCGTACTGTCAATGGCAAAGGTATCGGCATTGCGCTTCATGTTGGGAAGGCCCATGCCGGCACCGAAGCCCAGGGAGCGCGCGGTCTCGCTTGCCGTCGACCATCCCTCTCGCATGGCCAGCTCCAGATTGGGAATGCCAGGTCCTCGGTCCCGGCTGATGAGTGTCACCTGCTCCGGTGTCACCTCCAGCGTCAGCGCCCCGCCCTCGGAGTGAATGACAAGGTTCAGCTCCACCTCATAGCTTGCCACTGCCACGCGGCGCAGCACATTGGAGGAAACCCCCAGCTGCTTGAGCTTGCGCTTGATGTCGGCGGAGGCTTCCCCTGCGCAGGTATAATCCTCGGCTTCCACCGGATATTCGGCATGCAACAGTGTCTGGCTCATAGACGCGCCTCGCTCTCGGGCCATTCGATCGGCACCCCGCGCAGTCCTGCCTCATAGAGCAGACCGCATGCGGTAAAGGCCGTCTCCGGCGTAGTCATCACGACGAGCCCCTGCTCGTCTGCCTGCTCGAGGATATCCTCGCCCGGAATCTTTCCGCGCGCAAAGACAATGCACTTGAGGTCGAGCATATCCGCCGTTCTGAGCACATGGGCGTTGGTCAGTCCCGTGATGAGGACCGTCTTTTCATTGACGAAGGCGAGTACATCGCTCATCAGATCCGAGCAGCAGGCAGTGTGTACCTTTGTCTCCAGGCGTTCCTCGCCGCACAGCACCTTCGCATGCAGCACGCGAACCATATCGGCTATTGTCATCTGGGCCCATCCTTTCGTTGTCTGTAAGGTAAGCAGTACTCCCGCGTGCCCAAAGTCTGTGAACATGGGTCACAGAAAGCGCGGGCAGGGAATCCTTTTTGTTCCATACGTTCTTCTTCAGCGACGTCATTGTAGCTGTGGCATAGTAATTTGTCAACTTCTTGCTGTTTTTCTCCCATGTTGGTCAATTCTATCTTTTTGGACGGATTGTGCATCCTACCTGCAGCGTGTTGTCGCCTCTTCTGCGCGGATCGGCCCGCTCTTCCGCTCTATCTCGCCGCAAAAATGGCGTTCACAGCCAATTTTGCCATGTAAAACGCCCTGAGACGAACTGTCTCAGGGCGCTTTCCATGCGAGCCCGGAGGGATTCGAACCCACTGCCTACTGATTCGAAGTCAGGTACTCTATCCGGATGAGCTACGGGCCCGTGTCAAGAAAATTGTAAAGCGAACACAACGCCCCGTCAAGGCGCACGCCTGTCACAGAATTGATAAATTATTTTATGCATTTGCGCTATTGCCATGCATAATTTTTTATGCTATCATGCCCTCACGACACAGGAGGTGAGGAGATGGCAGCACAAACGATTCCCTTTCCGGGGAGCCTAGGACAGCGCATACACGACGCCCGTGTCAAAGCCGGCATCTCCCAGGCGCAATTGGCCCAGCATCTCCATGTCACCAGAGTGACGGTGCAGAACTGGGAATGCGGGAAGACAAGCCCCGTCATGAGTCTGGCGCCAGAACTCTGCAGGCAGCTGGGGATCTCGCTCACCGAACT
>JAFUZB010000164.1 GCA_017476845.1 Clostridia bacterium | reverse complement strand
CGTGGAGGTTGCCTCCACAATGTACGCCATGCGATTCCAGGTGCGTACCGGCTCCAAGGTGTATGTCAATGACACCGATGTCTCCGACACCGTCAACTCGGAAACCGGCGAATTCTCCTATAACGCAACCGTACAGCCCATCGGCGACAACGTTTTCACCGTACGCGTGCGAAGCCAGTACTGCCGCGAGTCCTCCATGACCGTCGTGCTCTACCGCGAGGCGCAGGAAATCCCGCTCGACCTTGCGGCCGACACCTATACTTCCTATACCCTGGAGTACATGACCATCAAGTGTACGACCCTGCCGGGGGCAACGGTGTCCATTGAGTCTCCCTACACGCAGGTAGATATCACAAGCCTTGCCTCGACCGGCGCCTTCTCCTTTGAGGCGCACTTCGACCATATCGGCTACAACACAGTGAAGATCCGATCTTCGTTTGCAGGCCTCAAGGACTCGGTCATTGAGTACCAGGTCTATTATGTTCCCAGTGCCGATGTCTATACGCCCAAAGCCTGGCCGCTTACGGCGGAAGGCTATTCGGAGCTCATCTCCAACATCTCCGTGCGTGCGGCGCGCACCCAGGTCTACCTTGTCACCGGACACCTCGCCTACTTTGTGTCGGAGAAGCCGCAGATGGCAGTCTTCTATACCTCCGACGATGAGAAGAGCCAGCCGGTCATGGTGGAGAACTACTCCAGCAAGGAGTGGGTACAAGGCGAATACTATCGCATCTACGCCGATGCCTATTCCTCCTACAACGCGATGCCATGGCTTTGTGCCCGGTATACATATAACAATTGAGGTGACCCTTTATGTCTGATCTTGTCATTATCGGCGGCGGCCCCGGTGCCTGGAGCTGTGCTGTCACTGCCATCAACCGCGGTCTTTCCTGCACTGTGGTTACCACCGGAAAGAAGTTTTCCGGTCTCACCAAAGCCCACCTGATCACCAACTATCCCGGCATTCCGGAGATTTCCGGGGAAGAGCTCATGGACAGAATGGAAAAACAGGCCCGCGACATGGGCACTGAGGTGATCGAGGGCAATGCCCGCCAGATCATGCCCAGCGGCGACCAGTACATGACGCTTGTGGGAAACGATATCCTCACCAGCCCCGCCGTCGTCCTTGCCCTTGGCGCTGCCCGGCCCAAGCTGCTCCCCGGCGAGGAGGAGCTCCTCGGTCACGGTGTCAGCTGGTGCGGCACCTGTGACGGGATGTTCTATAGGAAAAAGCCAGTCGCCGTGCTCTCTGCCTGGGCCGGCGGCGCGGAGGACGCCGAGTTTCTTGCCAATGTCTGCTCCTCGGTTGACTACTATACACTGCAGCCCCATGAAAAGCCGAGCGATGAGCGCATCCGTTTTGTGGACGGCAAGCCCACTGCGCTCCGGCAGGAGAACGGTCAGATTGTCCTCACCACCGATCAGGGCGAGGCGGCCTACAGCGGCGTATTCATCTTCCGCCCGTCCGTAGCCCCCGGCACCCTGCTGCCCGGCCTTCAGTTGGAGGGCAATGCCATCTATGTGGACCGCCGTATGGCGACCAATCTTCCCCGCGTGTACGCCTGCGGAGACTGCACCGGACAGCCGCTTCAGATCGCCAAAGCCGTCGGTGAGGGCAATGTTGCTGCCATCTCCGCCGCCCAGGATATCGCGGAGCTTCGGAAAGGAAAGCAGGCATGACGTGGCGTCTTCTCCTCTGTATCTTCCTGTGCCTGTGCCTTTTGGGCACTGCCCTGGCAGATCCTGTCAGTCTCGCCGCGCCCCTTGCGGGCGAGGTGTACTGGCCCGAGGGAAGCGATGCAGGCAGCGCGCAGTACATCTACCGCTACTCCCTCCCCTACGCCCAGGGAGAGGATGTGACATGCGAGGGCATCAATGCTTTCTACAGCTACTATATCGAGGATGCTCTCGCCTTCACCGTTCCCATTAACGGGGAGTGTCTGGAGGACCCGTCTCTCGTCTCCTGGACGGAGGTCACGGGAGAAGTCACCTGCAATAACGACGACTACTTCTGTGTGCGCCTCGTGTCCCGCTCGGAGCTGGACGGGATCTCCTATGAGATCTTTTCCGGCCAGGTGTTTGCAAGGGAAGGCTCAAAGGAAGGCCTTGTGATCTCCCTTCCCTATCTTCTGGGCATCCTCGCCGATAACGAGAACGACACCTGGCTTCAAGACCGGCAGACCGCGAAGGCAGATACATGCGTTCGCGACCTCATCTGGGAGGCCATCGTGCGCAACGAGGCCGGCTATGATTATCTCCCCGATGTCACGCGTGCGTTCTTTGACGACATGTTCTACCCCGAAGAGGATTTTTACCTGGATGCTACCGGAAACCCCGTATTTTTCGTGCAGAGCGGTATCCTGACTCCGGAATCGGAGGGTGTGCTCCTTTTTCCCCTGTCTCTGGAAACCATTCTTGACGAAATCTGATCTGTGACAGCCCTGTCTTCTTCAAGAGGACGAGTCGATAGTTTAAGTATGGAGGAATGCCTTATGCAGCCCATTTCGGTTACCCTGTCCACCCAGTTGAAGGAAAAGCCCCAGGATGAGAGCAAGCTCGGGTTTGGCCGTATTTTTACCGACCACATGTTTATCATGGATTATGAGGCCGGCAAAGGCTGGTTCGATCCGCGCATTGTTCCCTATCAGAATTTTTCCATGGATCCGGCCAGTGTCGTGCTTCACTATGGTCAGGCCATCTTTGAGGGAACGAAATGCTATCGCCGTCAGGACGGCGGTCTGCAGCTTTTCCGTCCCGCAGCCAACATGGCGCGCATGAGCCGCTCGGCCGAGCGCATGGGCATGCCTGCCTTGGATGAAGAGCTCGCATTGGAAGGCCTCAAAGAGCTTGTGAAAGTGGAACAGGACTGGGTACCGCACCAGGACGGCACCAGCCTCTACATCCGTCCCACCATGATTTCCAGCGATGTTCAGCTGGGCGTGCACGCCTCCAAGACCTACCGCTTCTTCATCATCTGCTCGCCCGTCGGCTCCTACTACAAAAACGGATTGCAGCCCGTGAGCATCTATGTCGAGGACAAGTATGTCCGCGCCGTGCGTGGCGGCACCGGCTTTACCAAGTGCGCCGGCAACTATGCCGCCTCCATTCTCGCAGGCGAGATCGCGGAAAAGAAGGGCTATTCTCAGGTGCTGTGGCTGGATGGCGTGGAGCAGAAGTATGTCGAAGAGGTCGGCTCCATGAACATGATGTTTGCCTATGGCGACAAGATCGTCACACCTGCCCTCAACGGCTCCATTCTCCCCGGCATCACCCGCGATTCCATCCTCACCCTCGCCCGTCAGCTCGGCTATGAGACCGAGGAAAAGCGCATCGCTATCCGCGACGTGTTCGATGACGGCAAGGCCGGCACCCTCACCGAGGCTTTCGGTACCGGTACCGCAGCCGTGATTTCCCCGGTAGGTGAGTTGCTTATGGACGAGGAGCGTCTGATTCTCCAGGACGGCAAGATCGGCCCTGTGGCGCAGAAGCTCTATGATACCCTGACCGGTATCCAGTATGGCCGTCTCCCGGACGAGAACGGCTGGATCGTCAAGATTTCCTAAGGGGCCGCCTAGCAAGGATAATGCATGCAACGAACTTACATACCTGAAGCCATGCCGTGGTTTGCACGCTCCATGAGCTATATTCAGACGCTGAACGTGGAGTCCGCAGAGGCTTTTCTCCGCTCGCTTCCTCCGGTCCATCTCTTCGGTGGGGCAAAGGACAGTGATGCGCAAAACCTCTGGCGCATCTCCTATGATGCGCTGGATCACCCTTTTTCTCCGACAGTCTATACGGTCAAGAGCCTGGAAGAGCAGGTTCTTGACCATCTTCCTGATGAAGCGCTCTTTCTCTCACAGAATGAGTACCTTCTCCTGCAGCGCCTGATGACACAAAACGGCGCCATGCTGGTCATCAATGCGGGGCAACTTCTCGCCTGCGCCTCCCAGGTCAGAAGACAGTGGTGCTATCCTACCTTTCAGGGGGACGGAAGCATCGCCCTGCATATGCCCGAGACGGTG
>JAFUZB010000163.1 GCA_017476845.1 Clostridia bacterium | reverse complement strand
GCTAAAGAAAGAAGGGGCATCCTGGATCACATGGCATGCACCGATGCGGTCGAGGATAATCAGGTTCAGCGCACTGTTCAGATGCTTTTTGTCCATCTGCATGGCCTGCCTGAGCGCATCTCCTGGAATGTCCGGAGCCTGAGAGGGAAGACCGAGGGCCGTGAGGAGAGCGAGAAGACGCTCTGCGGTGCCTTTTTCGGTGATGACATTGTCCTCGGAAATCTCCGTGATCACCTGCATGCCGGCTGCAACGGCGCAGCCGTGGGAGAAACCGGTATAGTGCTGCTCCTTCTCTATGGCGTGCGCCAGGGTATGGCCAAAGTTGAGGATCATTCGAAGCCCAGTGTCGCGCTCGTCTTTTTCCACGACGTCCGCCTTGGCCTGAATACAGTGGGCGAGGATGGTATCGATTTCGGGCATGAGGGCATCCCGGCTCTCCTCGGCCGTCCTCCCCTGCATCTGTTTTTCGATGAGTGCAAAGAGCGGTTCATCCATGATGCAGCCGTATTTGACGACCTCCCCAAGTCCGTCCTTCCAGAATTCGGGCGTCAATGTCAGAAGCGTATCCGGATCAATGAGCACCAGGGAGGGCTGATGGAAGGCCCCCACAAGATTCTTCCCCTGGGGAAGATCGACGGCCACCTTGCCGCCCACCGAGGAATCGACCTGGGCGAGAAGGGTGGTGGGGATCTGGACAAAGCGGATGCCGCGAAGCCAGGTGGCGGCGACCAGGCCGGCCAGGTCGCCGATCACCCCTCCACCGAGGGCGATGAGAATATCGGAGCGGGAAATGCCCGATTGTGCAAGCGCATTGTAGGAAAGGGAGAGAGAATCCAGGCACTTGGTAGACTCGCCGTGAGGAAAGACAAGGGTCGTCGCATCCAGATGGGCAGCTTCCAGCGACACAAGCAGCCTTTGCATGTAAAGCGGGGCAACATGATCGTCCGAGATGACGAAGACCTTCCTGACCTTTCCAAGGCCGGCAATATACTCCCCGGCTTTTTCCAGGATACCGGAGGCAATATGGATGGGGTAGCTGCGCTCCCCGAGGGCAACGGTGATGGTCTGCATCTTACACCTCGCGGCCAACAGCCTGAGCGATGACACGGATTTCCTTCATGATCTCGTCAAAGGTGTCAGGGGTAATCGACTGCTGACCATCGCACAGGGCGTGCTGGGGATCATTGTGCACCTCGATCATGATGCCGTCCGCGCCAACGGCGACGGCGGCCTTGGTCATGGGAGAGACCATCCAGCGCTTGCCGGTGCCATGGCTGGGGTCGACGAGAATCGGGAGATGGGAGAGGCGCTTGATGATCGGGACGGCGCCGATGTCCACGGTGTTGCGGGTATAGGTTTCGTAGGTGCGGATGCCGCGCTCGCACAAGATGACCTTCTCATTGCCGCCTGCCATGATGTATTCTGCGCTCATCAGCCACTCCTCAATGGTTGCGGAGAGACCGCGCTTGAGAAGAATCGGCTTGTCAATCTTGCCCAGCTGGCGCAGGAGATCAAAGTTCTGCATGTTTCGGGCACCGACCTGGATGCAGTCGACATCCTCAATGAAGCGGTCAATGTCATAGGGACTCATGAGCTCGGAGACGATGGGAAGACCGGTGTGGGCGCGCGCTTCCTTGAGGAGCTCCAGCCCTTCATACTTAAGGCCCTGGAAGGCATAGGGAGAGGTCCTGGGCTTGAAGGCACCGCCGCGCAAAATGGCGGCTCCGCTTTCCTTGACGCGCTCGGCAATCCCGCAGATCTGGCCCTTGCCCTCCACGGAGCAGGGACCGGCAATCATGGTGAGTTTGTTTCCGCCGACCTTCACGCCGCCCACATCCACGACAGTGTCATCCGGATGGAAGGAGCGGTTGGCCTTTTTGTAGGGCTCTGCGACATGCATGATGCGCTCCACACAGTGGAAGCTCTCAATCTGGGTTGGATCGAGATGACTGGTATCGCCGATGAGGCCCAGGATGGTGAGATCGGTTCCGATCACCGGGTTGATGGTGACAGAGCCCATCTTGGAGATGGTTTCACACAGCTGGTCGATTTCCGGTTTGGGGGTACCCTGACGTAGGACGATAATCATAAGCTTTCCTCCTGCTCATATGATGTGTAGATGAGATGACCGGGACATGGGATATGCATACAAAAACGGGGGCTCCGTCTGGGGAGCTCCCGCTAAATGTATGCATGAAAAGCTTAGCGGCTCCTTTGACGCTCACGACAATAACCCCATGCGCGGTAAGCGCCGGGGAGCGTAAACGTAAAGGTATACAGTGCGCGCATAAAAGCCTCCGGTAAGTTGAAATAAGGTACATGCGGGATGATACGAAGCGGGGAGAGCAGTGTCAAGGCAAGTACATGAAAAGAACAAATTAGATACGGCTAACTGCAAGACCTGAAGGAGCGGATGCCTTGCGGCATCCGCCGTTTATTGCGCTTCCCGTTCAAGTAGCCAGAACATTCACAGCATGAGGACGAATGAGAAAAACATCAGGCCGAAGAAGACCATGAGATTGGGGAGGGAGGGCGGCGTAAAGTAGATGATTTTCCCTGCGAAGAGAAACACGGCCAGAAGAAGCAGTGTCATGGCAAGCAGGATGGTTCGTCTATAGAGGTTCAGGGGACGGGAGATAAAGTAGAGGGACATAAGCCCGATCCCGCCTGCGCACAGGGTAGCGATGGTCGAGCCCAATTCCACCGACCAGCCAAAGTTCTCCATGATCATGGAAAAGCAGGCACATAGTGTGACGCACACGGCGCCGGGCATCGCATTGCGCAGCACGGTGCGAAGGAAGCCGCCGCGAATCCGCTCCCGGTTGCTCTCCAGGGAGAGGAAGAAGGCGGGAATGCCTACGGTGAACGAGGAGATGGCGGTCAGCTGCACCGGCTGGAAGGGGTAGGTGGCAGGGAGGAAGAGAAGAAGCAGGGTAAGAAAGAGGGAGTAGAGGGTCTTGACCAGAAAGAGGGAGGCGGAGCGTGTGACATTGTTGACGACGCGCCTGCCCTCCAGGACAACCTCCGGAAGCAGGGAGAAGTCGGAGGATACCAGTGTGATCTGCGCGGCGTTGCGTGCCGCTTCCGAACCGCTGGCCATGGCGATGGAGCAGTCGGCTGCCTTGAGCGCGGGGATATCGTTGACGCCGTCCCCGGTCATGGCGACATGGTGCCCCGCCTCCTGCAGGGCAAGCACAAGCTCCTTTTTGCGCTCGGGTGTCACGCGCCCGAAGATGACCGTGTCCTTAGAGGCCGCCTGGAGCTCTGCGTCCGAGAGAAGCGCGGTATCCACAAAGCGGTCGGTGCCGCTTAGGCCGACACTTCTGGCCACGGCGGCGACGGTGCGCGGGTCATCTCCGGACAGGATACGGATATCCACGCCCTCCTCGCGAAAATAGGCGAGGGTTTCGCGCGCATCCGGACGAACGGTATCGGTGAGGAGAACGAGCCCGAGCGGCTTGTCCGCCTCGGGAAGGACATCTGTGTTTCCCTCCTTGCCTGTTGCGAGGAGGAGAACGCGGAATCCCTGGTCCGTGTAGTGTTCGCACAGCGTTTCTATTTCGCCGGTATAGTGCTCGCGCAGAACAAAGGAGGGCGCGCCGAAGAGATAGACGGTATCCTCAAACCAGGCACAGGAGCACTTGCGCTCCGAGGAGAAGGGCAGTGTGGCGATGGGATGGGTATCTGCCGGGGTGATACCGTGGCGGAGGGCGGAGAAGGTCGGGGTACCGTCCTCGGGGAAAGCAGCCAGAAGGTGGGCGAGGGCAGCGCGCAGTGCCGCCTCGTCTCCATGCGCGGGGATGAGGCTGTGCATGGTCATGCCGCCTGTCGTCAGTGTCCCGGTCTTGTCCAGGCACAAGACATCGGCGCGCGAGAGCGTCTCAATCCCGTAGAGTTCCTGCACCAGGGCGCCGCGCCGCCCCAGCCGCACCACGCCTACGCACAGGGCGACCGAGGTGAGCAGGATGAGCCCTTCCGGAATCATGCCGACCATGGATGCGACAGCCTGGGGCACGGCGCGCTCCAGCGCGCGGTGCTGGTAGAAGTACTGCTTGCAGAATAGAAGCAGACCCAGGGGGATGAGCGCAAAGGAAATGTGCCGCGTCAGACGGCTTAAGTCTGTCATGAGGGCGGACTTGGGATGCCTGACCTTTCTTGCCTCTCGGGTGAGGCTGGCAACATAGCTGTTCTCTCCGGTGTAGACCAACTGTACGGTCATTTCGCCCTCGGTGACAAAGGTGCCCGAGAGGACCCAATCGCCGGGGTGTTTATGAATGGGAAGGGATTCGCCGGTGAGCATCGATTCATCGGCAGCGCCGTTTCCCAGACGCACGATAGCGTCGGCGGGCACCTGACTCCCGCGGGGAAGGATGACAAGATCGCCCTGCACGAGGGTGTCGGAAGGGAGGAGGACCTCCTCCCCGTCGCGAAGCGTCCGCAAAAGGTCGGGGGTCATGAGCTTCAATCGCCTGATCGTTCTGCGGGCACGGAGCTCCTGGATGGTTCCGATGAGCGTATTGCAGAAGACGACGCCCACAAAGAGCATGTTGCGGTAGCTGCCCACGGCCACAAGACACAGGGCCAGGGCGAGGTTAAGAAGATTGAAGAAGGTGAACAGATGGGAGAAGACGATGAGATAGACCGGACGGACCGAGGCGTCCCGGGTATGGTTGCAAAGGCCCTCCCGGTCACGCCTGGACGCCTCCTCCTCGGAAAGACCGCACAGCGGTGTCTCAGTGTAATCCTCCGGCAAGGCGTCCGGCATTTCCAGGTGGCGCGGTGCATGGCGGCGAAGACGTTTTTTCATGACCTAACCTCCAAGACTTCCTGGAGCAGATGATCCATGGCGTGGGTGAGGGAGGCAAAGACAGGTAACCCTGCGGTGTCCAGCACCTCTCTTGCCTGGTGACCGCCTTCCACGAGAAGGCAGCGTATGCCTGCTTCTCCGGCGACCTCAGCGTCATGCAAGGTGTCTCCGATCAGGATCGTATCCTGGCGCTTAAGACCGAGCGCATCCATGATCTCCAGTGCACGCGCGACCTTTCCTGCGGCATAGATGTTCCCTATGCCATACACGCCGTCCAGGAGCGGAGGAAGGGACGGAAAATGCCTGACCTGCTCCAGCAGGAGATCCTCGCGCGTGGCGGAGAGAATGAACTGCTGCACTCCGGACTCCCGAAGGCGGCTGAGGCAGTCAAGTGTGTCAGCGCGAAGCTCCGTCTTCGGAAAGCCCTTTGTATAGTTTTCCGACCATCGCTGTGCGACGGCGGGATAGGCTTCCTGCGTGACGCCGTGCAGGGCGTAGAAAGAGGAGACGGGGAAACGGAAGAGGCGAAGATACTCCTCCGCGCTAAAGGGCCGGAAACCAAAGTGACGGAGCGCTTCCATTTCGCACTCGACGCCGAGTGCGACGTCGGAGAGCAGCGTCCCGTTCCAGTCCCAGAGTATGGTCAAGGCGATCACCTCATCTGCAGGCGATTTCCTGCGTGAAACGTTGCATTCATCTTACGGGTTCAGCCCTTTACCGTCAAGGGAAGGTGACGGAAGTGTCACCCATTCGCGCCCAAATGTCACACAAGGCGAGCAAGGAGACAGCGAGACGCTTTGGAAGCTTCTTTACGGCTCTTTTCGGGTGAAAACCTGTGTGGATTTTACAGGGCAAAAAGGCTATAATGGCAAAAGAAAACGAGGTAAGGAGTTATATGCATGTCAATCAAGGATTACTGCTTTGATGGATCACGGCGTTTCCAGATCAAGGATTTCCCCACCGATGCGGGTGCGGAGAAGACCAGAAAGGCCGAGCTTGTCGCCAAGACCCAGGAGAACATTCAGAAGGCAGCGCTGCTGCAGGAAAAACTGTATGCCGCGGGCGAGGAGGGGCTGGTGATTGCCATCCAGGCCAGAGATGCGGCGGGCAAGGACAGCTTGATCAAGAAGGTTTTCTCGGGTCTGAATCCTGCAGCCCTTGAGGTCCATTCCTTCAAGGCGCCCAATTCCACAGAGCTCAGCCATGACTATCTGTGGCGAATTCATCAGGCGCTTCCCGCACGCGGGAAGATCGGACTGTTCAACCGCAGTCAGTATGAGGATGTCCTGGTGGTGAAGGTTCACCATATGGAGGAGGGCTATACGCTCGCCAGCCGCTGCCTTACCGAGGATTTCTACGAGAAGCGCTACACCCAGCTGTGCAACTGGGAGAACTATCTCTATGAGAACGGCTATCGCATGGTCAAGATCTTCCTGAATGTCTCCAAGGAGATGCAGCGCAAGCGCTTTTTGGAGCGCATTGAGCGTGATGAGAAGCATTGGAAGCTCTCCACGGCGGATATGAAGGAGCGCGCAGCGTGGGATGACTATGACAAGGCCTATGAGGAGTGCATCAATGCTACCGGTACCGCGCATGCTCCCTGGTTTGTGTTGCCCGCGGATACCAAGTGGTATACCCGTTATCTCATGAGCCAGATCCTGGTGGATACGCTCGAGGAGATGGATCCGAAGTATCCACCGCTGGATCCGGAGGAAGCGGCGCGTATCCCACAGGTGATGGAGCAGCTGGAAGGCAATTGACAAACGGGAAAGACAAACGCCTCTGCAGACAGGTGCA
Organism: Clostridia bacterium; assembly: GCA_017476845.1. Classification (GTDB taxonomy): domain Bacteria; phylum Bacillota; class Clostridia; order Christensenellales; family Aristaeellaceae; genus UBA2943. Next base: position 24,581 of record JAFUZB010000163.1, on the reverse strand, counting down.
GAGGCGTTTGCTGGTTAGTTACTCTCCCTCATAGACTTCTTTGCCGTAGGGGGTACGAATATCCGTACGTTCGACAAGGTAGTCGAGGGATACGTCGTAGAACTCTGCGAGCCGGATGGCAAGACTGGTCGGCAGCTCACGCTTTCCCTGCTCATAGTTGCAGTAGGTGGTCTTATACAGATCGAGTTTTTCGCAAAGCTCGACTTGTGTTAACTCTTTGTACTTACGGAGTTCCTTCAGCCTATAATAGTGCCGTTTATCCTTCATTTTTCGGTGTCGCCTCCTTTCTGCAACTTGATACGATATCACATAAGTGATAAACTATAGTCAAAAGCTACACAAACGTAGTAAAAAGAAGTGTTTTGAACCGATCGTGTTGGCAAAACAACAACAAATGTGTATGTTTTGTGCGAAAACAAAACATAGGAAAAGCCCTTTTCTTTTCCTATGTTTATGCCCATATGCATGTTGCTCTGTGTGCTTTTCAGTGGGCAGATGAGAGCGTATAATCTCGAATGGATACGGAGGTGAGCATATGGGACGTCCTGCATTGGATGTCAGCGAGGCGGAGGAAGCCTTCTGGCAGGAGATGGCGAGCCATCAGGAGGAGACCTGGTATACGGCGAGAGGGCTGTCCTTTTCCTACGTGATCCGCGGCAACGAGATGTTCATCTCCCGCAAGGACAAGTCCATTACCCGCGCCACAGCGGTCATGGCGTGGCGCAGAGCACTGGAATTGCAGGAGACGCTCGGGTGTGTGAAGGGACCGAAGATGCTTGGAACCTTCGGGGCTTCCTATCTGTATCCGATTTTCCTGGCCCTGGGCATATGCAGCGCACAAAGCACAGACCGGGAAGCAAGCAAATAACGCGAGGGAGGAAATGGAGTTGAAGATATTTGCACTGGTACTCTTTACCCTGCTCACAGCATGGAACCTGTTTCTGGAAATCCTGGACTACAAGGCAGCAGACAATCCGGTACCGCTCAACGTCATTGATGTCTACGACAGAAAGACCTACAAGAAGTGGCAGAGCTATCACCGGGAGAAGGTGGGGCTTTCCATCGTTTCTATGCTGGTGAGTTTCCTTGTGCTGTTCATGCTTTTTCAATTTGATCTGTTTGCAAAGGTGTCGCCGGAAAAGGGAATATACCTGCCCATCCTCGTGCTGGTTTTCTTTGACACCCTGGTGGAGGGGGTCATTGGCGTCATCTTCAGTTTTGTGAACATGACCATCGAAGAGAAATACGGCTTCAACAAGAGCACGATGGAGACCTTCGCCCAGGACCAGGTGAAGGAGCTTGTGATCGGCTTTGTGCTGAATCTTTTCCTTGCCTTCGCCCTGGCAGCACTTCACCGCTGGCTTGGGGACTGGATCCTTGTTTTGTTTGCAGCCCTTATGCTGTGCGTAATGCTCCTGGTGAGCTTCCTGTATCCGTGGCTCTCCAAGATCTTCAATCACTTTACGCCCCTGGAGGACGGAGAACTGAAGGACAAACTGACAGCCCTCCTCACCGGTCACGGCTACAAGGTGCGTGGCATCATGGTCATGGACGCTTCCAGACGCACCACCAAGTCGAACGCTTACTTTACGGGATTTGGGAAGAGCAAGACGATCGTGCTCTATGACACGCTGCTCTCTGCCCTTACCACCGATGAAATCTGCGCAGTATTTGCCCATGAGATGGGACACGGGCTGCACATGGATACGCTGAAGAATCAGCTGATCAACCTGGGCAACATTGCGGGCATGGTGCTTCTGCTCTGGCTGCATGTGCATTTTGCGGGAAGCTGCGCACCGTTTGGTTTTGCCTCCTTCAATTACGCCTTTGTCATGATTCTGGTGGGCACAATCTACATGCCGGTCTTCTCCGTCTTTTACGACATTTTGACGAGCAGACACTCGCGCAGGGCGGAGTTTGCGGCCGATGCACAGGCCGTGCAGGAAGGGTATGCCGATGCGCTTGTGAGCGCACTGAAGAAGATCAACCGGGAGGACTTTGGCACACTGTCCCCCCATCCACTGACCGTACTGCTCAGCTATTCGCATCCTACCCTGAGCCAGCGCATTACGGCCATTGAGGCGAAAAAGAAGGAGATGCAGCATGGAGAGCATTCGACTGAACCGGACTGAGCTTGATGTGACAAAGATCTGTCTTGGGACCGCGGACTTCGGGCTCAAGAGAGACGAGAAGGAATCTTTTGCGATCCTTGATCGCTTTATGGAGATGGGCGGCAATTTCCTGGATACAGCCAATGTCTACTGCAAATGGGTTCCGGGGAAAGGAAACTGCTCGGAGCGGATGATCGGGAAGTGGCTGCGGGACAGGCACGCCTATGATCGGATGATCGTTGCGAGCAAAGGCGGGCATTACAGCTTTCTTCGAAAGGGTGTCAGCCGTGTAACGGAGAAGGACGTAAGGAAGGATCTGGAGGAGAGTCTTACCTCCCTTGGGCTGGATCACCTGGACTTCTACTGGCTGCACCGGGATAACGAGGGGCTTTCGCCCGAGGAAATCACGTTCTTTATGGAGAAGCTCGTTAGGGAAGGCAAGATTCGATTCTGGGGGATTTCCAATATCTCCACATCGCGTGCCATAGCCTTCGGCAGTCATTTAAGCGGGGTGTCCAACCAGTGGAGTTATGCGCTGGAAAGCCCGATGATGGCAAAGAAAAAGGACCAGACGCTTGTCTGGACCGATCGAGAACTCCAGGACTATATGGCGAAAGCATCGCTCACCCTTTTGCCTTACACCTCCGGTGCCCAGGGCTGCTTTGCCGCCATGGAGAAGGGAAAGGAGTGTCATGGCCTTTGGGACCATGAGGGTAACCGTGCGCTCTATCCCCTGCTTCATGCCTGGGGAGAGAAGCTGGGCGTCTCCGCCTATGTGATCGGGCAGGCCTGGCTGCTTCACCAGAATTTCCAGGTCATCCCGGTGATGGCGGTATCCAGACCATCCCAGCTGGAAGATTTTGCAAGGATCACGGAGCTTGAGCTGCCGGAAGAATGTCTGAAGGAATTGACAGAGGCAAGAGTACAAGCACGAATAGCTCTGTGGGCATAGAGAAAAATGCAGGACCGGTTTACGGCCCTGCATTTTTCGAAAGTCCGTACGAATCAGGGTTCAGACGGAGGACACATTCCATCCAGCATCCTGAAAGTAGTGATTGTATGGTAATGACATGTAGGATGTTACTGGGACGCCTGGTTTTCCAGAAGTGAGTTTATTCTGCTCCGAACGTACAAAATTATGAATATGAGCAAAATAAACCAAAGTATAAACTTGACGTGGTAAGCGCAAGCCGGTATACTTGCCTTAAATTGCTCCGATTGCTAAAAAATGTCATTCGGAGCAAAATAAACCAAAGAAAGGAGGCCGGTCGCATGGTTGGACGGGAAAAAGAGATCAAGGAGCTGAACCGGTTATATGACAGGAACCGTGCGGACCTTGTTGCCATTTACGGGCGCAGAAGAGTGGGAAAAACCTTTCTGGTGGATGAAACCTTCGGTGATCGGATTACCTTTCGTCACGCAGGTCTTTCTCCTGCGGATCAGCAGGCGGAAGGACTACTGAGTGCTCAGCTGGAACATTTTTACCGATCACTGAAGGAACAGGGGATGGATCATCCGGAGAAACCTTCTTCATGGATGGAGGCATTTTATCAGTTGGAATGCTTTCTGAAGCAGAAGGATGACGGGAAACGCCAGATTGTGTTCCTGGATGAAATGCCGTGGCTGGATACACCGCGCTCTGGTTTCATACAAGCCTTTGAGGGATTTTGGAACAATTGGGCATGCCATCGGAAAAACATCATGGTCATTGTCTGCGGCAGTGCAAATTCCTGGATTCTAGATCAGCTGATCAATAATCACGGGGGCCTGTACAATCGGGTGACCTATGAAATCAAGCTGTCTCCGCTTTCGTTGCAGGAATGTGAGCAGCTGTTCACGGATAACGGTGTCCGCTTCTCAAGATATGATATTGCGCAAAGTTATATGATCTTTGGCGGCATTCCGTACTATCTGGGATATATGGACACCGAATTAAGCTTGGCGCAGAATGTGGATCAGTTGTTTTTCAAAGGGTCAGCCAGACTTGCAGACGAATTTGTACGACTGTTCGACTCCATTTTTGATGATGCAGAAATGGCCAGAAGTGTCATTCGCTTGCTGCATACGCGAAACGCCGGATTCACGAGAAAAGAAATCATTGAGAAGCTGCATCTGTCAAACGGAAGTAGGATTTCCAAAGTGCTCCAGGCGCTGACAGACGGAGATTTTGTCACAAAATATGTTCCTTTTGGAATGAGCAAGCGAGCGGTCCATTACAAACTGACGGATCCATTTTGCCTGTTCTGGCTACGTTTCGTAGAGGACAACCTCGGATTTGCAGAGGATTACTGGCAACAGCGGGTAACATCTCAGCCGGCAGCTGTCTGGCGCGGATATGCTTTTGAGAATCTCTGTTTCAATCATATTCCTCAGATCAAAAGGGCATTGGGTGTTTCGGGAGTTATCACGACGGCCTCCGCATGGTCAAAACGTCCTGATGATCAGGAGGGAACGCAAATTGATCTGCTTCTTTTCCGAAACGATAACGTGGTCAATATGTGTGAACTCAAATTCTACGGCATTGATTTTGCGGTGGATCTGGAATATTACAAAAAGCTTCTGCACAGACAAGAATTGTTGCTGGGAGAGATATCTCCGAAATGCGCTGTGCACAGCACACTCATCACCACATACGGGTTAAAGAAGAATGAATACGCCAGCGCATTTCTCAAAGTGATTACGCTGGATGATCTGTTTGAGAAACCCTGATGCATTCGATCCTGTTGGCATCTCCTTGAAGGGTTTCTTCTAACTGATGAGATCGTGACATAATGAAAGCATGGAACCCATGATATGGGTTCCATGCTCATTGGTATTATGGACTGACCGTACGCGAAAGCCTACCGGCGAATTTGTGCGTACGGTCAGTCCATTTGTCAGTTCAGGTTCGGGGTATCGGTGATAATGCTGGAAACAACCAGTCCTTCCTCGCTAAGATCGACCACCATGGTCGATCCGGGCTTTACGTCACCGGAGATGATCTTGCGGGCAATCAGGGTCTCTACGTGGGACTGCAGATACCGCTTGAGCGGGCGTGCACCGTAGACGGGATCGAAACCTTGATCAATGATATATGTCATGGCAGGCTCGGTGAGCTCAACACTCAGCCTGCGATCAGCAAGGCGCTGATTGAGGCCCGCGAGCATGAGATAGACGATCGAGGAGATCTGATCACGGGAAAGCGGTTTGTAATAAACGATCTCATCAATTCGATTGAGGAATTCGGGGCGGAAGTGACTCTTGAGAAGCCGATCCACCTGTCCTCTGGCTTCGGGGGAAATCTCTCCCTCACGGATACCATCGAGAATAAACTCGCTGCCCAGGTTGGAGGTCATGATGAGGATCGTGTTCTTGAAATCCACGGTGCGGCCCTGAGAGTCGGTGATCCGCCCGTCATCGAGCACCTGAAGCAGCACATTGAAGACATCTGGATGGGCCTTCTCCACCTCGTCAAAGAGAACGACAGAATAAGGATGGCGGCGTACGGCTTCAGTCAGTTGACCGCCCTCATCGTAGCCAACATATCCTGGAGGTGCCCCGATGAGACGCGAGACACTGAATTTCTCCATGTACTCGGACATGTCGATGCGCACCATGTTCTTTTCATCATCAAACAGGGCCTGCGCAAGGGCTTTGGCGAGCTCGGTCTTGCCCACACCGGTAGGACCGAGGAAGAGGAAGGAGCCCAGGGGACGGTTGGGGTCCTGAATGCCGGCGCGGCTGCGCAGGATGGCCTCGGAGACCTTGCGGACCGCTTCATCCTGCCCGATGACGCGCTCATGGAGCACATCCTCCAGGTGCAGGAGCTTCTCCCGCTCGCCTTCCATGAGCTTGGAAACGGGAATACCGGTCCAGCGGCCGACAATGCGTGCGATCTCCTCATCGGTCACGCGGTCGTGCAGCAGGCTGTCCTCGCCGCGGGACTGCTCGGCGCGCGCTTCCTCCTCCTGGAGTTCCTTCTGGAGCTTGGGGAGTTCGCCGTACTTGAGCTCGGCGGCGCGGTTGAGGTCATAGGTACGCTCTGCCTTTTCGATCTCGCCGTTGATGTTCTCGATCTGTTCGCGAATCCGGGTCACTTTGCCGATGGCTTCCTTCTCGCTCTCCCACTTCGCCTTCATGGCATTGAAGATATCCCGCTGCTCGGCGAGCTCCTTCTGCACGTGGTTGAGCTGCTCACGGCTGAGGGCATCCTCGTCCTTCTTGAGCGCAGCCTCTTCGATCTCCAGCTGCATGATACGGCGGCGCACATCGTCCAGCTCCGTGGGCAGGGAATCGATTTCCGTGCGGATCATGGCGCAGGCCTCGTCGACCAGGTCGATGGCCTTGTCGGGGAGAAAACGATCGGTGATATAGCGGTTGGAGAGGGTGGCCGCAGCAATGAGCGCATTGTCCTGAATCTTTACGCCATGGAAGACCTCATAGCGCTCCTTGAGTCCGCGCAGAATAGCGATGGTATCCTCGACGGTCGGTTCGTTGACCATGACGGGCTGAAAACGGCGCTCGAGGGCGGCATCCTTCTCGATGTATTCCCGATATTCGTTGAGGGTAGTGGCACCGATGCAGTGCAGCTCACCGCGGGCAAGCATCGGCTTGAGTAGGTTGCCCGCATCCATAGCACCGTCAGCCTTTCCGGCACCGACAATGGTATGCAGCTCATCGATAAAGAGGATGATGCGGCCCTCGCTCTTTTTGATCTCGGCCAGCACCGCCTTCAGGCGCTCCTCAAACTCACCGCGGAACTTGGCGCCTGCAATCAGACTGCCCATATCCAGGGAGAATACGGTGCGGTTCTTCAGGCTGTCGGGAACGTCCCCGCGCACAATGCGCTGGGCCAGCCCTTCCGCGATGGCTGTCTTGCCGACACCGGGCTCGCCGATGAGGACAGGATTGTTCTTGGTTTTGCGGGAGAGAATCCGAATGACGTTACGGATCTCACTGTCACGTCCGATGACCGGGTCAAGCTTGTGTTGACGCGCCATTTCTACGAGATCCTGGCCGTACTTTTTGAGTGCGTCGTAGGTTTCTTCGGGGTTGTCGGAGGTGACACGCGTGGCCCCGCGCACCTCGGAGAGGACCTTGAGGAAGGTAGCGTCCTTGTAGCCAATGTTGCGCAGGATCTGCTGCATATTCCGGTTGGGCCGTGCGCAGATGGCCATCCACAGATGCTCGACGGAGACATACTCATCCTTCATCTGCTTGGCTTTTTCATCGGCCTCCACCAAAGCCTTGTCCAGGTCCTGGGAGATATAGACCTTGTCTGCTTCACGGCCGGGACCAGAGACGCGGGGGATGCGGGAGATCGCATCGGTTACGGCAGCCTTCAGGCTGTCCACAGAGTAGCCGCACTTGCTCAGAAGCTGCGGGATGAGACTTCCGGCATCCTCCAGAAGACTGGAGGCCAGGTGCTCCTGATCGACCTGCATATGCTGATATTGTGTCGCAATCGCCTGGGCGCGTTGAATCGCCTCCATGGATTTCTGCGTATAATTGTTCATACTTGCCATGTCACTCACTCCTTACAGAGGGGATCGAAGATCACTGACTAACTTTGACCTTCGAGAATATTCTACTCCGTTCCGTCACCCTGTCAAGGGGGTTTTGCAAATTTTCTGACTTTTTCTGACTTTCATGAAAATGCTTTGTGTCATGCGCGCAGGGACGGGGACAGTGGGACCGCAATGTGCTATACTGCCACTGCTTGAATTTAGCGGAGGGATGAGTGATGCGGCATATACCCACAGGAGAGCTCCCTGGACTGGAGAAGGATTTTGAGGCCTATCTTGCGCAGGCGCAGGCAGAGCATGCTGCCTATGATGTCAAAAGATGGCTCTTTGTCCCGGATGTCTACATGGAGTTTCGATACATTCTGGGAACACGTGGGAATCGTCCGCTGATCTGTATCGGCATCAACCCCAGCACAGCAGAGCCTGACCATCTGGACAGGACACTGCAGAGCGTGGAGCGGATTGCGTTGGGAAACGGTTTTGATGCGTTCACCATGTTCAATGTCTATGCCCAGCGTGCTACCTCGCCCGACGATATGCCCATGGAGCGAAATCTGCGGCTGCATGAGGAGAACATGAAGGCATTTCGATACGTACTCTCCCAGGCCGATCATCCCGTCGTATGGGCCGCATGGGGGAATATCATTGAAAAGCGTGCTTACCTTAAGGACTGTGTGGAAGATATGATTCGGGAGGGTCAGGCATTTCATGCCACGTGGGTGACCTGCGGGGCACGCTCGAAGAAAGGCCATCCGCATCACCCGCTGTACCTGAGAAGCGATCTGCCGTTGGATGACTTTGACATTGAGAAATACGTGAAGAACTGTTTGTGATGCGGGGAGGTGACGAGGCTTATGCGAAGAAGGGCCCTTGCGCTGCTTCTTTCAGGATTGCTCATGATGCAGCTGCCTCCGGTATCCTATGCCGAGGATATCTGGGATGAGGATATCATCTGGGAGGAAGAGGTAGTCTTAGAGGTAGAGGAAGTGCCACTGGCTTCAGATGCGGAGAAAACAGGCGGAGCATCCGAGGTGTTCACACCTTCCTACGGCAGTCCCTACACAGATGAGGCCTCCAATTTCTGGACACTGCCCATGGACATCACCGATGAAGATGCGGTTTGGGAGATGCTCACCTCTCCTATTACCGTGCTGGACAACGGAAAGAAGAATGCCGAGAAAACGCAGGTGGTACTCCGTGCCGCGCCGGATGAAAACGCAGAAGGCGTCGGTGTAGTCACCTGCATCAGCCAGGGAGTGCATGTGCTTGAGACCCTGGAGAACGGATGGACATTGATCGAGTGCTATTCCTCTTCCTTCAAGGCGAGCAGTGTCAGCAAATGGAACATGCTCGTGCAGGGATATGTCCCGACATCCATGCTCAAACAGACGATACCGGACCAGACATACGGCATTGTCATCGACAAGCTGACGCAGCGACTGTATCTGTTCAAGGAAGGGGCATTATATGCCACGCTGCTGGTATCGACAGGCCTTGTCAACAGTAAGCAGCCATGGAACGAGACACGCTCCGGAGAGTTTCTTATGCTCCTTCCTGCCGTGGGCGGATTTCAGGATGGAAACATGATCTGCTCCTATGCGATCCGATACAACAGCGGGGATTTGCTCCATGAGGTGCCGCACTCGACAACCTCGGGATACTCGGTCTATGAGCCGAAGCTCGGTGAGAAGGCCAGCCACGGCTGTATCCGCGTACAGCGCAGGAAAACACCCAATGGCGTGAATATGAAGTACATCTGGGACAATCGCAAGTCCAACATGAAGCTCGTGATCTGGGAGGATTGGCAGGGGAGGCAGATTCCGTATCCTGAAGACAGCACGACCCTCTACTACAATCCCAAGGGCGGGAAGGCTTATCATACCAGTGAAACGTGTTATTCGGCATCCGGAAAAACCTTCACTGCCTTCACCTACGGAGAGCTGGAGGAAAGCCCATACAGCAAGCTGAACCGCTGCACATGGTGCACACCTCCGCTGAGAAAAGGCGAGATTGATGCGATCAATGCGACCTACGCGGCGGGCGGAGACCATGATCCGATTCTCACCCGGGCGCGGGAAAAGCTCGAGAACTGAAATATGCGCAGGCTGATGCCTGCGCATATTGAATTGAAGGCGGGTCGGTGAAAGGCACTTCGGGGTTTCATGCCCGCTCAATCTCACAGCTATGGTGCTTGAATTCTACGCTCTCATTGGCAACGGTTCGATCATAATTGATGCCCACCAGGATCAGATTCCCTTTGTATAATGCCAGCCTTTCGGGATACTTCTGTCTGTGGATCTGGGCGATGGCTGTGTTTGCATCCATCTCATATTTGAGTTCGATGAGCATGGCAGGAATATCCGGTTTCTTTGGAATGAATGCCAAATCCGCATATCCTTTTCCCGTATCAAGCTCTGGAATCATCGTATAGAGATCCTGCGTCGCATAATAGGCCAATTGCACCGCGTACGAAAGACCTGCTTCACTATGGTAGGTCTTGTTCCCGGCCTTATCATGAGCAGATTCCAGGAGATCCGCAACCGTCTCCTTGTCGCAATTCCATGTCGCTTGGAGGAGCTTGTGTGAGTTTTGAAGCGCATGGAATGTGACGGACCAATCTCTGCTTTGTGTCGATGACTTGAAAACATCCAGCACTTCTTTATTGGGGATGAAGACTTCCTTCGTCTCTCTTTGGTATCCGAGATAGCCAAGGTGGATAAACATGGTCAGAATATCATCCTTGCTCTTGAAGGAAGTCATATCATTTTGGTAGCGTGTGACATCAACCGGAACCTTGCCGCCATGCATAAGGATTGTTACATCTTCTTTAAGACCGTCGAAATTCCAGTCAACATACTGTTGCAATGCCTCGTAATTCTCAGTTTCATTCCAATAGTTTTCTATTTCCCCACTGCGCATGGCTTTGACAACCGACAGGGGACTGTAGATCTGGAGACGATGTTCCTCGTATTTTCCTTGACGGTAAAGCTTTCGCTTATTGATGGGAATGTAGTCGCTTACACGGTAGCCGTCGTACCAGTCGGATATTTCTGCATAGTCCATCTCATACGCATCACACAGTCCTTTCACTTCTTCGACGGTGAACCCTGTGTAGGATGCCAGGTGCATCGGCTGCGTCATGGAGTACTCGTCAAACATATTGAGTGCAGAGTGCTTTCCATACTTCTTAATCGGAAGGATGCCGGTCATATAAGCGAGCGCGATATACTCTTTATCTTTGATCCAGTCGCGAAGAAAATCAAGGTATCTTTTCTGACCTTCCTTATCGTCTTTAAACTCTCGAAATATAGCATCCCATTCATCAATAACAATGACAAACTGTTTATTTGTTTCAGTATAGACATCCTGTAAACACTGAATAAAATCGGCTTTATCAAAATAATCAACTTCAGGATATTCCTTGATCAAATCTCTTAAAATCAGCTTCTGTAGCCTTTCAAGTCCTGCTTCAACAGTACTTCCAAGTCTAAAGAAGTCTGTCATTACAAGTCGTATAACATCAAACTGGCCAAGATATTGATCCCATTTCACTCCATCATCAATTGCCATGCTGATTTTACACTTGTCGAACAGTTCCCTGCTTTCTGATCCATTACCATAATATGCACAGATCATATCCGCCGTCATAGTCTTACCGAAACGCCGAGGTCTGGAGACACTGACATATCTTTGGCTGGTATTAACCACTGAATTCAAATATAAAATCATTTCACTTTTATCAATAAATATCTCTGAATTCCGTGCGATTTGATAACTGTTCTTTCCCGGATTCAAATAGGCACCCATCTCGCAGACCTCCTTTCTTTGACTTGGTGACAGGTTTAACTGGATGAAAGGAAAGTCCCGTTAGAAACTGGAGATACCGTGGCTGTTGACCATGGCATCGAGCTTGACACCGGCCTTGCACAGCGGACAGTCGTGGGAGCTGGTGGACTGGTAATCCGGCAGGTCATGCTTCATGTCATAGATACTGGTGACGGGATAGCCTTCGCATTCGGACACGCTGGAGTAGATGGCTGAAATCCCGACGGGGAGACCGCTGTAATAGCGCACGGCTTCCACGGCAGCCTGGACGGTGTAGCCTGTGGTGACGGAGGCGGCAAGAATGAGAACGTGCTTTCCGACGATCATCGGGGCCGTGTTATCCCGGAAAATGAGCTGGCTGCCGGAGGTGTGCTCGGGCGTTACGACATAGATGGTGCGGTGCGCGTTCATGTTCATGAATCCGGCCTCGGACAGGCGGCTGGCCATGCATGCACCGATGACCTCGGTCCCGTCCAGACAAAGGATGGTGTCGATGACGGTGGAGGCGAGGTACTTGCTGCACAGCTCCTTCGCGGCCTCTCTGGCCTCGGAGAGGCGGTGCTTGGTCATGGTCAGATCAATGTAGTAATTGATGTGGCTGTGGCTGGTGGCAAAGTGGCCGTGCGCAACACGCAGCGGAAGGCTTCCGCGCAGGTTCGGGTATTCGACAATCTGAATAGCCATAGGGCATTCCTCCTTGGTTCAAAATGGGGTCATCAGGTGGCGGGAACAGGCTGCGCGGATACCGTGACGCTCTGATCCTGCATTTCCTTCTCGGCAATGAGGTCCTCAATGTCTTCCTTCTGGCGCATGAGCTCCTCAATGGTCAGGCTTTCCAGAGATGTGCCCGGTGTCTTCACCTTGATGCCGTGACGGTTGAGGAAGGCATCGACCTTTTCCTCGTTGCTCTTATAGGCACAGAAGGCCACGAGACTTACACCGGCACCGATGAGGATGCCTTTGACGAGCTGATTGTTGGTGATCATGATAAAACCTCCTTGACGTAAGTGGGTATCGGAACCTAAGGCAGCTTGGCTGCCGGAAAAACAGTTCAGGTGCGCCGGGCCATGGTGTCAAGGCCGGTGCGAAGAAGCCTGCCGGCAAAGGCTTTAGAAGATGCCCGTGCGACAGGGGTGAGGGTAACTTTCCCGGAAAGCTGGGTTACGACCCAGAAAGTCTCTCTGGTTTCCTGCGGGAGCAGATGACGGCCAAAGGTCAGCCCCCAGGCGATCGCGCTGGCCTGCAGGGTTTTCCCGCCGGAGAGAGAGTTGAGAAGATAGACAATGCTCATGACCTCGGGATCGAAGCTTCCGCGCTGGTTGAGCTCCTCCCAGCCATGCTCGGTAACGGCGGTCAGGGTAGTGAGGACACTCAGCCATTTCGTAAAGGTGGCAAAGGGAAGCGTAAAGGATTGTACCATACCATCCAGTCCGATGGAAAGAAGGGCCATGACGGCGGTTGAGGAGAGGGTGAAGCCTTCCTCCTCCTCGTGGCGGACATGGATCATCTTGGGGGACAGCTGGGCGGCGTAATGACCGCATACCTGCTGAAGGACTTCAAACTCGGTGAGTACATGGGAATCATACTTTAAGAGCATGGAGCACAGGCGCGGATTCCATTGCATCTCCCGGATGCCGTCGATGGTCAGGAGAAGCTCCGGATGGGGGAAGGCGCGCTCAAAGGAGAGGCGGATACGGCCCTGCATACTGTGACGGACTGTCACATGCAGGGCGCCCTGATTATCGTGCATGGGCTTTCCTTTCTGCGGGGGTTAATCGTGTGCTTCCGGGGAGAAGAACAGAAGGCGCAGCGAGTTTCCGACGACAAGAATGGTGGACATGTTGTGCATGGCAGCAGAACCTAGGACGGAGATGTTGCTCGCCGCACCCAGGATCAGGCCTACGGTGTTGATGGAGATGACCAGAGCGAAGTTCTGGTGGACAATACGCATTGTGGCGCGCGCCAGTCTTCTGAGCTCCGGAACGGTCATGGGATCATCGGTGGAGATGACCACATCGCTGGTCTCCATGGCGATATCGGTGGACTTGGAGCCGAGGGATATGCCGACATCGGCGTAGGCAAGGGCGGGCGCATCATTGATGCCGTCTCCGACCATGATGACGGTCTGTCCGTGGGTCTGCAGCTTGAGTACGGCCTCCGCCTTATGCTCGGGCAGGAGCTGGGCCTGGAAACCGTCAGCGCCGACCTGGCTTGCAACGAGGCGGGCCTGGCTCTCGGTGTCGCCGGTGAGCAGTTCGATATCGCCCACACCGGTGTAGCGAAGGGCATTGATCGCGCGACGTACATTTTCGCGGGGACGGTCCTGCGCCGAGATGATGCCAAGGAGCACACTGTCCCGGGAAACGTAGGTGAGAATGCCGCCGTCGGATGCGGGAAGGGAGGCGGGGATAACCACGCCGCTTTCCTGCATGTAGAGAAGATTGCCGACGCGTATGCAGCTTCCGTCCACATCAGTGCGGCTTCCCCGTGCCACCTCGGTGATCACCTCGCCGTGCACAGGGATGGAAAGACGTCTGCGGTGGCCGCAGGCAAGAATGCTCGCGGCGAGCGGATGCGTGCTGGTTTCCTCGGCAGCCATGGCAAGACGGAGAACATCGTCCGGGGTGCAGTCGGCCTGCACCGGGAGAACAGAGGTCACCTCGGGCTTGCCTTCGGTGATGGTTCCTGTCTTGTCCAGCAGCACCGTGGATGCTGCTGCCATCTGCTCAATGAAGGCACCGCCCTTGATGAGCATGCCGCGCCTTACGCCGGTGTTGATCGCGGCGGAAAAAGCGGTTGCAGTGGAGAGCTTGATGCCGCAGGAGTAGTCGATGACCAGCATTTTGAGGGCACGTACGGGGTCCCGCGTAACCAGGTAGACTGCCCCGAAGAGCAGGAAGTTCAGAGGGACAAGGTAGTTGGAAAAGCGGTCGGCATAGCGCTGAATCGGTGCGCGCTTAAGCGAGGATTCCTCCACCATGCCCACGATGCGGGAGACCACGGTGTCGTCGCCCAGTTTGAGGGCTTCGACATGGATCACCCCCGACTTGACCACCGTTCCCGCGAAGACCTCGTCTCCGGTCTGCTTCTGTACGGGCACAAATTCGCCGGTAATCGCACTTTGGTCAATCACGGCATCCCCCGAGCGGATGCAGCCGTCGACGGCGATCTTTTCTCCGGTGTGGATGACCACCATGTCGCCCGGGTGCAGACTGCTCACCGCAACCCGCTCCAGTCGGCCCGATGCTGTCTCGTGCCATACATGGCTGTCGTCCACCGAGAGCATGGAGATGATGGAGTTTCGCGTGCGCTCGATGGTATAGCTTGTCATGAGCTCGGCCAAATCGGAGAGGGCGAGGATGGTGAGTGCGGAGTTGCCGGCGCCAAGAAGCAGACTGGCCACAATGGAGGTGACAGTCAGAAAATCGGCGTTGGGCCGATGATCGCTCTTCAGTCCCTCCCAGGCGCTCTTCGCGATGGGCGCGGAGAGAATCAGGGAGGAGATGGCCTGGGGACTGGTAAAGCGGGCAAGCCCTACTGTGGATGTAGGACGGAGCACCGTATTGCCCAGGACGGCAGAGAGTGCAGAGAAGACAAGACGGCGCGCGAGGCGGTCTGTCGTCATGGAGAGCTCGGCACTGTCCTTTTCCTGCGCGTGCTGGCTGCGCGTGGCATCCATGGCATAGCGCGCAAGCACAAGATCGGTTTCCTCCTGCAGCTCATGCGCATCGGTGAGTGTCATATCGTAGAGAATCAGGAGGGTCCCGGTGGGGGAGTTGAGTGTGACTTCATGTACGCCGGGAAGATCACACACAGCCTGGGCGATCTCGGTGCGCTTGGCAAACAGATGCGACAGACCGTTGACCGCGAGGCGAAGACGCCCTGGAAGACTGGAGCGGATCACCGACTTCATCCAGGGGCCTAGACGAGGCGGGGAGGAGGAAAACTGAAGCATGGAAGGCCTCCTGTGCTAGATTAGATTCAGGCGCTCAGGCGTTCAGGCGGGCAAGAAGGCGCTCCCTGAGCTTGGGTACCATATCCTTTTCGGAGAGAAGGACCAGGGTTTTGTCGTCTGCGCACCGTATGCCTTCCTCAATGAGCACATCCATCCAACCCAGGATCTGCCGCTTGGAGGTAACATCGGGGTCATAGCGGATAAGCGCCGTCCCGATCGTCGGGTTCAGCTATGCGTGGAGTACGCCGGGCAATAGACACATGGCGTCGTCAAAGTAGTGCAGGTAGGGAAGCGCCGCATCAGGGAGCAGACGGTACATGGGAAACTGCAGCCTGAGATGTCCCGGCACGTCCGCGGACACATTGGGCTGCAAGGCTTTTCGAAGGAGGGAAGCGAGAAACACATTCATGTGTCTTCATTTCCTTTTCGGAAGATGCTGGAAGCCCACCACAGCAGGGTGACTGCACCGGGCAGGGCATATCCGCCCGTCAGTCCCTGGCGAATCGCCGCGGCAAGCAGGGCACCGCCCGCGAGGAGGCGGCTGTCGATCCATCCGCCGCTTGCGTCAAGCACCGAGCGGTCCACGGCCATATAGAGCTGGTGGAGCTGCTTTTCCAGCCTCGGGCGCTCCTTGCGCGTGATCTGCTCATCTAGGCCCATCAGGCGGATCACGGCGCCCATGAGCAAGGGCGCTTCCACCTGGGAGGCGTCATAGCAAATAAGCAGGGAGGCGGTGGCGGGATTGGCGGTGGCTTCACGGACGACACCGGTAGAGAGAAGCTGCTGGCAGACATGCTGTGCCTGCTCGGGATCGCTTTTGATGGCCGGCAGGGCAAGGCGCAGACGGCCGGGAAGATTGGAGCGCACCTCACATATGCCGCGAAATTCCGGGAGCGGCTGTGCGGATACAGGGTGCCGTGTACCGGTGAGAAACAGGCTGCCTGCCGTGAGCGCAAGCAAAAGAGCGGTATTCATATGACCTCCGGTGGGTTTGTTTTCATGGGATAAGTTTAGCCAAACTGGCCGGGATGTCAAGGAAACAGTGGGCCGTGTCAGGGCGCCGGGGGGAGATCTTCCAGGTCATAGAACCCCATGACATCTACGATCGGCTGCCTTGCGCCGAAAACCAGATGCGGGGCATTGGCGGCATCGCTGTGTACGAACAGGGCGCTGGAGGGGCCTCCGTCCAGGTCATAGGTCCACACGGGGTGATAGGTGTCCTGGAGATACTGCGCGGCGTCCACCAAGGTCATGCTCTCCGTGGAAAGCAGGAGATAGGTGCCGTCAGGGAGCAGGGATATGATGGTGCGGATGGCCTTACGGCGCGCAAAGGCCCAGGAGGTATCGAGGATGATTTCCCCGTCCTGAATCATGGGGCAGAGCTCATAGAAGGACCAGGTCTGGGAAGGGGCGGCGGCGAGCACCGCATCCGGGTCATCACCCACGTGCAGATGGAGTCCGTCCGCCTGCAGGGTCAGCCCATAGTAGGGAACACCGGAGAGACACCGCAGCACGGTGCCGTCGGTGACCGTCACCGAGCCCAGGGCGGTATAGTAGTAATCCGCACTCGTTCCGGGATAATTGTCCGGAATTTCGGGATAGATGGGAGAGACATAGCCGCTTCCGTTGATGATCACCTTCGCTTCCGGGAGAAGAGCGGCAAGCTCAGGGGCGGTGCCAAGGTTCTCATGGAAAGTGGAGGTCGCCTTGCGGATCTGTTTTCCGGGGTCCTGCATCCAGATGCTGGTGAGGTAGGTCTCCGAGGAGAGGACATGGGTGTAGAGGACAGACACACGCAGGGAATCGGAGTCATACTGATAGACGCTCACCTGGGCGCTCTCTGCCTCCTTCTCCAAGGATGCGGAGGGCGCGGGGATGAGCGTGGGCACGGCGCTTGGGGTGACTTCGGGTTCCACGGTGGTTGTGACCGATACGGTCAGGGCCTCGGAGTGGCGCATGGTATTGAAAAAGAGAAGGGCGGCAAGCAAAATGATGGCGATGCCAACACACACAAGATAGCGGCGGGACATAGGCTCTCCTTTCAGACCGTCTGCTCAATGCGGCGAAGCGCATCTCCGAAGGCCTCGTCATTGTGGTCCATGACGTGTTCGTAGAATGTATGAAAAGGGACGATGCGCACATCATTGACCTCATAGGGGTCAAAACGGATCCCCGCCTCGGGGACGTGTACGCGGCAGGCAAAGACTGTGATGAGAAGGCCCGAACCGTCATCCCAGGTGACGCGATAGTGGTGAAACGGCTGAAGGCACTCCGGGGAGAGGGTGAGTGAGAGCTCCTCCGCTGCTTCGCGCACTGCAGCCTGGACAGGGGTCTCACCGGCATGCACTCCGCCGCCGGTCACATCCCATTTCCCTGCATAGAAGCGTGCCTTGAGGGAGCGCTGCTGGAGGATATACTGTCCCTCACCCTTTCCGGGCAGCGGACTGTCCTCGGTCTTGAGGATAATGATGGCATGCAGCCCATACTCCCCGGGAACGCGCGGCGCATGCTTGTCCCGTGTGCGGCCGAGGGGATGACCATCTCGGTCAAACAGGTCAATCCTTTCCATGACAAATCACCTCAGATGATATCCCTGTACTTGTCGGCCGCCGCCATAAAGGGACCCATGGCCTCAAGGAGGGTGCAGCGCAATTGCGCAAGATCCATACCGATAAGTATCCGGTCCCGCACGAGAAGACGGCCGCTTACCATGACGTGACGCACATCGGCGGAGGAGGCGGCATAGACGAGGGCAGAATAGGGATTGTAGAGCGGGAAAAGATGGGGACTATCCAAACCGACCACCGTGATGTCGGCGGCATAGCCGGGCCGGATCTGGCCCAGACGGTCCGCTGCATGCAGACATTCGGCTGCGCCGCGGGTTGCCGCACGCACGATCTCCCTGGCCGGGAAGAGTGCGCGGTTGTGGTAGCGGGTCTTCTGGGTGAGGGCAAAGAGACGCATCTGATCGAAGATGCTCAGGGTGTTCCCGCTGGAGGGACCGTCGGTCCCAAAGCCGAAGGGAACGGCGTGCTCTGCGAGATCGGCCATCGGCGCGATCCCTTTTCCGGCCTTGGCGTTGCTTCCGATGCAGTGGGCCACGCGGGCACCGCGCGTATGCAGGAGGTCAATATCCGCATCTGTCAGATGGATGCAGTGCGCGGCGAGAAGATGGGAGCTCACGGCGCCGAGACTGTCCAGGAAGGCGAGGGGCGTTGTGCCAAGGGAGGCAAAGTGCGCCATCTCATAGTCCATCTCGCTCACGTGCAGGGTAAGCAGGGTATCATACTGTTCCGCAAGCGCATGGCATGCGCGCAGCACCTCCGCATCCACGGTGGTCGTGCCGTGCGGGGCCACGATATAGCGGACAAGGGAGGAGGGGAAATCTTGGGATGCACGGAGCAAAGCCTCTGTGCGCCTAAGCCCCTCCTGGCTGCCAGGTGCACTCGGGGAGGGCTGGGAGATCACGGTCTCGCCGAGATAGCCGCGCATCCCGCTTTCCTCGCAGGCGCGTGCCACCTCCTCCTCAAAGTAGTACATATCGACAAAGGTGGTGATCCCCGAGAGCAGCATCTCCGCGATGGCAAAGCGGCTGGCGAGGTAGACAAGCTCCGGGGTTATGGCCTCGTTTTCCAGGGGAAAGAGGAAGCGGCGCAGGCGGTCGGGGCAGTCGTCTCCCATGGTGCGAAAGGGCACCATGGCCGCGTGACAGTGCAGGTTCACAAACCCAGGGAGCAGAAGACCGCCATTGCAGTCGATGGTCTCCCCTGAAGTTTCGGGCACATCCCGCATGTCGCCCACCGAGAGGATCTCATCGTCCCGGACGAGAACGTAGCCGTCCTTATAGACGCAGAAATCATCGTCCATGGTGAGCACATGCGCGTTTTTGAACAGGGTTTCGGTCATGCCTGCGCGTCTTCCTTTCCGGAGAGAATATCCAGTGCCGCGGCCGAGAAGACCATGACGGAGTGGGGAAGTACGCGCTCGTCAAAGTCAAAGCCGACCGTGTGCTGTGCGCTGGGCATGGTGGTCATGACGCGCATATACGTTGCCAGGCCGCCGTGGGACTGGACGCGGTTCATCATGATGGAGATATCCTCGCTGCCCCAGTTCTTTGCGTTTTGCTCCGAGGAGAGGGTGAGGAAGGGGAGATCGCGGCGGACCACATCGGCGATGCGTTGGATGAGGGCGAGATCGGAGGCCTGTCCCTCGGCTTCCCCGACCTTATGGATCTCCACCGTGCAGTCCTGCATCTGGGCGGCGCCCTTGAGGATATGCTCGGCCTGCTGTGTCATATACTGATTGATCTGTGTGGTTTCTCCGCGCACCTCCAGCTGCAGGGTGGCACAGTCCGGAATGACATTGCGTCCGCCGCGGGAGATGAGGGAGCCGACATTGACGCGGCTCTGGCCCTGGGAGTGGCGCGGGATGGCATGCAGGGCCAGGGTGGCATTGCATGCTGCGAGCAGGGCGTTCTTTCCGTTCTCCGGGAAACCGCCGGCGTGGGCCGCGAGCCCGCGGAAGACTACGTCGAGCTTGGTGGTGGCCAGGGAACCGTAGGTGCCGCAGGTGACATCCCCGTCATCTAAGGTATCATCCGGGGCGACATGGGAGCCGATGAAGAAATCGACATCGTCAAGGTGACCTGCTGCGGTCACGGCGCGTGCGCCGCGTGCCCCCTCCTCGGCGGGCTGGAAGATCAGCTTGACCGTGCCGTGGAGCTCGTCGCGAAGCGCCATCAGGACCTTGGCCACGCCCAGGCCGATGGCGACATGCCCGTCATGTCCGCAGGCATGCATCATCCCGGGATTGCGGCTGAAATAGTCCTCGCGATAGGGCCTGTGATCGTCATCGTGCCTCTCCTCCATCGGGAGAGCATCGATATCAAAGCGCAGGGCGAGCACGGGCCCGGGACCGCAGCGCAGGATGCCGATCACTCCCGTCATGCCCGCTTTCATCTCATCGGTGAGGTAGTTTAGTGGTGTCATCGGCTGGGTTTGCACATCCCGGGCATGTCTTTCCAGGGTCTCCGCATCGGGAAGACCGAGGCGGCTGTCCGGGTCGATGGCCTTGGAGCCTGTGAGGACCTCATAGCCAAGCTCTGTCAGTCTTTTGGCGATGATGGCGGATGTGCGCATCTCCAGCCAACCGGTTTCGGGGCGGGAGTGAATGTCACGGCGGTCATGAACCAGCTGGTATTTCATTTCCTCAACCAGCTCCAGCATACGGGTAACGGACATAGGGGGCCTCCTTCATTGACGGTGAGAGTGGACGGGACTATACTTCCCGGGAAAAGTGAAAACGGGAGAGGACTATGAACCGGAAAATCTATGTGTACGGGTCCACATGCGTGGACGTGATTATCACCTTGGATCATCTGCCCCGGACCGAGGAGGACATGCATCCCTTCGGCCAGTCCTTTCGCATGGGCGGATGTGCATATAATGTAGCCAATATCCTGGGCAAGGCGGGTGCGGATGTGACCTTTGTGACGCCCCTGGGCATGCAGGGACTGTTCGGACCGTTTGTCGCATCCCATCTCAAGGAGGAGCCCTGGGCCCGTCCCGTGATGCTCCCGGACAGGGAAAACGGCTGCTGCTACTGCCTGGTGGAAAAGGACGGGGAGCGCACCTTCCTCTCGGTGCACGGGGCAGAGTATACCTTTGATCCCGCCTGGACGGGCGAGGTGGAGGCGGACTATCTGTATGTGTGCGGCCTGGAGGTGGAGGAGCGGACCGGCGAAAAGCTGGTCTCCTGGCTGGAGACGGGGGCGCATGGCCGGATTTTCTATGCCCCGGGCCCGCGCGGAATGCGCGTGGATCCTGCGCTTACAGAGCGCCTTATGCGCCTGAAGCCGATACTGCATCTCAATGAAAAAGAAGCGATGCAGATGGCGGGAGGGGACTGCCCTGAGGCGGCAGCGGAGGCTTTGTTTGCAAGGACGGGGCAGAGCGTGATCGTCACCTTAGGCGCCAAGGGTGCCATGGCATATGGTAGGGAAGGCCTCATCCGGTGCCCGGGGGAAGCGGCAGACAACGTCGTGGACACCATCGGCGCGGGGGATGCCCATGCCGGGGCCATCCTGTATGCCCTTTCCCGCGGGGACAGCATGGCACAGGCACTGCGTGTTGCCGGCGCCATCTCCAAGAGGGTGGTGGAGGTGCCGGGATCAACACTGACACTTTCGCAGCTTCAGGAGGCGCTTGAAAGCGCACAAACGACGCCCTGAGAAAAGTATACCGCATCGCGCTTATGCAATAAAGCCCGGGCTGGAAGTACCAGTCCGGGCAATTGTTCGCTTTCAGACAACACTCTCAAGCCCCAGGGTTTTCTCAATGAGCAGCATCACGCCGAGGGTGACGAGCATCATGACCGTGGCGAGGGCTGCGATGGTGGGATCGAAGTGATATTCGACATATCCCATGATCTCAATGGGCAGCATGGTGACGCCGGGTGCGGTGAGAAAGGTGGAGAGGGAGACGTTGTTGAAGGAATTGATCACGGCCATAACACAGGCGGAGGCGATGCCGCTGCGGATATTGGGCAGCACGATGTGAAAGAAGGTGTAGCCCTTTCTCGCCCCCAGGCTCCCTGCGGCTTCCTCCATGGCAAAATCGAAATTGGCCAGGGAGGAGGTGACCACACGCATGACATACGGGATCGAAAGGAGCGTATGGCCGATGAGGAGGGAGGGGATGACGGAGAGGTTCCACAGGGAGATCACATAGCGCAGCATGATAAAGCCGAGCACGATACAGGGGATGAGCACCGGGGAGAGAAACAGCGTCTTCAGGGCACTCTTTCCGGGAAAACGGTACCGGTTCAGGGCATAGGCTGCGGGCACGCCGAGCAGAAGCGCAATCGCGGTTGCGGCAAAGGCGATCTCAATGGAGAGCAGGGCGGAGTTGAGAAAGGAACTCATCTGGAAGACCTGCTGGTACCACTTGAAGGTAAAGCCCTGGCCGGGGAACACGAGCGCGGCCTGTTCTCCGAAGGAGGAGGCCATGATGATCAGAAGGGGGCCGATGAGGAAGACATACACCAAAAAGGTGATGACGCCCAGGGCGATATGATGCTGTTTCTTCATTCGCGTACGGCTCCCTTCCGATGTCTGAAATCTACGTCTGTTTACGTTGAGGCTCCTTCTTACTGCACGCCGAAGGTCTCGTTCCAGCTGGCGGTCCAGTCGGGCAGCTTTTCGGTGACAAAGTCCCAGTCGGGCAGGATCAGCTGATCCACCATGTCACCGTAGGTGAAGTTCTGGGCATGATCGGCATCCAGCTCGATGTCGGTGCGCACAGGGCTGTCCACGCCGTCGATGGCTTCGGCATACTGCACGTCATAGCTGAGATAGTAGTCGATGAAGAGCTCGGCCAGTTCCTTGTTCTTGGAGCCGGTGACGATGTTGAGCATGTTGTAGCCGCCGTAGAGGCCTTCCACGGGATTGACCCACACATAGGCGGGGTTGGCGGACTTGGCGGTGGTGTAGGAGTAGTCCAGCAGCACGGCCACGGCCACTTCACCCTGGTTGAGCATGGTGATGGTGTTGTTGGCGGAGGTGTAGGTGGACTTTACGTTGGGCTTGAGCTCGGCGAGCTTGGCGAAGATGGCTTCATCATCCTTGCCGGGCTCGAGATCGAAAGCCTTGGCAACGCCGTAGTAGAACAGCGGGCCGGAGGTGTTGGTGATGGCCGGGATGGCGACATAGTCGACCAGCTCGGGATTCCACAGATCGGCAAAGCTGGTGATCTCGATGGGGCAGGAAGCGGGATCATACACGATGCCCAGACGGTTGAAGGTGTAGGCGGGACCATAGCCTTCGCCCATGGGAGCCTTGGCGTTCTCATAGACGCTGTCAAGGTTGGCGAGAGAAGCGGGATTGAGGGTATCGATCTTGCCTTCGGCCATGAGCTGCTTGACGAACATGTCGCCGATGATGACCACGTCATACTCGCCCTCGGCAGCCTCGGCAATCTTGGAAACACGCACGGCATTGGCGGCACCGTCGGCCACGATGGTGGCACCGGTCAGTTCCTGGAAGGGATCATAGATGTTCTTCTGCAGGAGCTCCGCGTTGAAGGCGAAGGTGGAGATGGTCAGGGTCTGACCGGCAAACGGCTTTTCCTCGGCGGAGACGAAAGCGAAGACGGACAGCAGGAGCATGAGCGCGAGGGACAGGGAGACGAGCTTTTTCATGGGATTTCCTCCTGTGAATAGTCTGCCTGGAATCAGGCTGAGGGAATGGGGATGATTTTATTCTCTCTCAGTCCGAGCGTGACACTCGAACCGATGGAATAAACTTGGGTTTGGTCGGCCTTCACGACGAATTCCCCGATGGGTGTGGCCACGTTATACTGGATATTGCGGCCAAGGAAGGTCGTGACGAGCACGTCACCGGGGATGGCGTTGGGCAGGGCGGTGCCTGCGGGGGCAATCTCAACATCCTCGGGGCGGATGCAGGCCTTGATGCTGCCGTTTTCGGGAATCGGGAACATGGTGAGCGGGAACTGCCCCGCCCGGATTCCCTGGGGGGATACGGTCAGATCAAAGAAGTTTTCAAAACCTACAAATCGGGCGATAAACTCGGTTTTGGGGGCATTAAAGATATGGGCGGGGGTATCCATCTGCTCGATGATGCCTTGGTTCATGATGGCGACTTTGTCGGAGATGGCGAAGCAGTCCTCCTGGTCATGGGTGACATAGATCGCGGTGACCCCCAGTTCCTGCTGGATTCTGCGGATCTCCACGCGCATCTTGACGCGAAGCTTGGCGTCAAGGTTGGAGAGGGGCTCGTCAAAGAGCATAAGATCGGGACGGATGACCATGGCGCGGGCCAGGGCAACGCGCTGGCGCTGTCCTCCGGACATCTCCCTGGGATAGCGCTTCTCAAAGCCCTTGAGATCGACCAGCTCCAGCATCTCCATGACGCGCGTTTGGGTTTCTGCCTTGGAGACCTTGCGCATCTTCAGGCCAAAGGCCACGTTGTCAAAGACGGTCATATGGGGAAAGAGCGCGTAGGACTGAAAGACAAAGCCGAAATTGCGCTTGTGGAGCGGAACGTGCGTGATATCCCTGCCGTCAAAGAGGATGGTGCCCTCATTGGGCTCGGAGAAACCCGCAATCAGGCGGAGGGTGGTCGTCTTGCCGCAGCCGGAGGATCCCAGCAGACTCACGAACTCCCCACGG
>JAFUZB010000162.1 GCA_017476845.1 Clostridia bacterium | reverse complement strand
TGCCTGGATTGAACAGATCGACTGGCGCAACCAGGGCAATCTCGTCACCCTCACCTTTCCTGATGCCTTCTCCATGCAGTACATGGGCAAGCAGAACATCCAGGGCCGTCTGGTACGTGCCATCATGGACATTTTCTGCCTGGAGTGCCGCATTGAGCTTGCCGTGGCGGGCGATCAGGAAAAGCGCATTGAAGCGCTGCGCGCCGCCAATGCCGCCAGCAACAGCCATTCCTATGCCGTGAGCGAGCTGGGCAGCCAGAGCACGCCCGCTGCCCCCAAGGCACAAAAGAGTGAGGAGACCCGCACAACCGAGCGCAGGGCGCGCCCCGCCAAGCCTTCGGGCGACAAGCCGCGCGATCCTATGATGCCGGAGATGACCGACAACGTCATCGGCAAACCCATCCTCGGTCGGGCCATCGCCGATCATCCCATCGAGATGCGCTCCCTCAACTCCGAGAGCGGCATCGTCTGTGTGCAGGGCGATATCTTTAAGCTGGAAACCAAGGAGCTCAAGGGCGGCGAAATGCTGCTTGTCTCCTTCGCCGTCACCGACTACACTTCCTCCATTCTCTGCAAGGTATTCATGCGCTATCGCCGCTCTGCTTTCGGAAGACAGAAGCAGGACCTTGAGGAGCATCCGATCACCGAGGAGGAGCGCAAGGCGGTCATGGACCGCGTCAACCAGATCAAGCTCGGCATCAACGTCAAGCTGCGCGGAGAGTGCATGTATGACAACTTTGCCCACGAGCTCTCCATCTCCGTGCGCGACATGGTCCCCATGGAAAAGATCGAGCGCGAGGACAATGCCGAGGAAAAGCGCATTGAGCTGCACCTGCACACCAATATGTCCACCCTCGATGCCCTGACACCGGCGGAAGACCTGGTCGCACGGGCGATCAAGTGGGGCCATCCCGCCATCGCCATCACTGACCACGGTGTGCTCCAGTCCTTCCCCGCCGCCTTCAAGGCGGCCAAGGGCGCCATCAAGCTGATCCCGGGCTGCGAGGGCTACCTGATCGATGATCCCACGATCGTACGCAATCCCGTCCACCGTCATGTCTCCGAGCCCATTGTCGTACTGGACTTTGAGACCACAGGTCTCAACACCGGCACCTGCCGCGCCATTGAGATCGGCGCCGTGAGGCTGCGCGGCAATGTGATTGAGGACAGCCTTTCGATTCTCATCAACCCGCATACCCCCGTCCCCCAGAAGGTACAGCAATTGACGGGCATCACCGACAACATGCTCGCCGACAAGGAGGACGCCGCTGTCGTCATGCCGGAGCTGCTCCGCTTTATCGGGGACGCCCCGATCGCCGCGCACAACGCTGCCTTCGACTCGGCCGTATTGCAGGCGGAGCTTCGCAGACTGGGACTTTCCTGGGATGGGCCCGTGCTTGACACCCTGGCCTTTGCGCGCAAGCTCTACCCGGACATGAAGACACACAAGCTCGGCACCCTGTGCAGACAGCTGGGCGTGAGCCTAAAGAACGCGCACCGCGCCGTCCATGACGCGACCGCAACCGCACAGTGCCTGGCGAGAATGTATGAGGCGGTTGCGGAAAAAGGCGCACACTACCTCGACGAGCTGGATACTACCCTGCCCAGAGGCTCCATCGGGGAGAGCTACCACATCATTCTCCTGGCCAAGTCCCAGGAGGGCCTGGTCAATCTCAACCGTCTGGTCTCCATCTCCCATCTGGATTACTTCCGCAGGCGTCCACACATGCCGCGCAAGGTCATCCAGAAGTACCGCGAGGGGCTGATTCTCGGCAGCGCCTGCGAGGCGGGCGAGCTCTTCCGCGCGGTACTCCGCCAGGAGCCCTGGGAAAAGCTCAAGGAGATCGCCTCCTTCTACGACTATCTGGAGATTCAGCCCATCGGCAATAACGCCTTCCTCGTGCGCGAGGGCCAGGTCCCGGACGATGAAGCGCTCCGTGACCTGAACCGACAGATCGTCAAGCTCGGCGAGGAGCTGGGCAAGCCGGTCGTCGCCACTGGCGATGTCCACTTTCTTGATCCGCACAACGCCATCAACCGTTCCATCATCCAGTCCGTCATGGGCTACGAGGATGTGGACAAACAGCCCCCTCTCTACTTCAAGACCACCGAGGAGATGCTGGAGGAGTTCAGCTATCTGGGGCCAAAGAAGTGTCACGAGGTCGTCATCGATAATCCGCGAATGATTGCCGATCAGGTGGATCAGCTCCGGCTTTTCCCCAAGCATCCCAAGGGCGAGGATACCTTCCAGCCGCTGTGGGAGGACGCCGCGGACAACATTCAGAACATGACCTGGTCCACGGCGCGCGAGCTCTACGGCGATCCCCTGCCGGAGATTGTGCTCGCAAGGCTGAAAAAGGAGCTCAAGTCGATCGTCGGCTACGGCTACTGCACGCTGTACAATATCGCCGAAAAGCTTGTCTCCAAGTCCCTGGAGGACGGCTATCTCGTCGGCTCCCGCGGTTCCGTCGGCTCCTCCCTTGTCGCGCGCATGTGCGGCATCACCGAGGTCAATGCGCTTCCGCCGCACTATCGCTGCATCTACTGCCACCACGGCTTCTTTGACGTGGACAAGACAAAGTATCACGTGGGCGTGGACCTGCCCGACCGCAACTGTCCGATCTGCGGACGTCCGCTGACCAAGGACGGTTTCGACATTCCCTTCGAGGTCTTCCTCGGGTTTGAGGGCGACAAGGTGCCTGATATCGACCTGAACTTCTCCGGTGAATACCAGAACAAGGCCCACCACTATGTCGAGGAGCTCTTCGGCCATGACCACGTGTTCCGTGCAGGCACCATTTCGGGTCTTGCCGACAAGACTGCCTTCGGCTATGTCTCCAAGTACATGGAGGAGCGCGGCATCCAGTGCGGGAACACCGAGAAGGACCGTCTCGCCCTCGGCTGCATCGGTGTCAAGCGCACCACAGGCCAGCATCCCGGCGGCATGGTCGTCGTGCCCAAGGAGTACGAGATCTACCAGTTCACCGCCGTACAACACCCCGCCGACGACCTGGGCTCCGACTTTACCACCACCCACTTTGACTTCAACTCCATGCACGACATCCTCGTCAAGCTCGACTGTCTCGGGCACGACGATCCGACCATGATGCACATGCTCGAGGAGCTCACGGGGATCAACTTCAAGGATGTTCCCCTGGATGACTGGGGAGTACGCTCTCTCTTCCATACCCCGGATGCGCTGGGGGTGACGGAGGACGACATTCTCTGCAATACCGGCACCTACGGCGTACCCGAGTTCGGCACCGCCTTCGTGCGCGGCATGCTGGAGGAAACGCAACCCGATACCATGGAGGAGCTGCTGCGTATCTCCGGTCTTTCCCACGGCACCGATGTATGGCTGGGCAACGCCCAGGAAATCATCGCCCAGGGAATCGCCACGCTCTCTGAGTGCGTGTGCTGCCGTGACGATATCATGAACTATCTCATCTCCATGGGCTGTGCGCCGAAGCTCAGCTTTACCACCATGGAATCCGTGCGTAAGGGCAAGGGCCTCAAGCCGGAGATGGAGAAGGAGATGAACGACCACAACGTGCCCGACTGGTTCATGGACTCCTGCAGAAAGATCAAGTACATGTTCCCCAAGGGACACGCCGTGGCCTATGTCACCATGAGTCTTCGCGTGGCCTGGTACAAACTGCATTTCCCCTCCGCCTACTACTGCGCCTATTTTACCGTGCGCGGTGACGGCTTTGATGCCGCAACGATGCTCCTGGATCCCGATACCTGCCGCGCGCGCATCCGCGAAATCCGCAACATGGATAAGCCCAGCGCCAAGGACAAAGAGCAGCAGACCAGCCTGGAGCTCGTGCTGGAGATGAACATGCGCGGCATCCGTTTCCTGCCCGTCGATCTCTACAAGAGCGACATCAGTCATTTCCGCATTGAGGGCGGCAATCTGCGCTGTCCCTTCACCAGCCTCGGCGGTCTGGGCGAGAGCGTCGCCGTTTCCATTGTCTCGGCAAGAGAACAGGCACCCTTT
>JAFUZB010000161.1 GCA_017476845.1 Clostridia bacterium | reverse complement strand
GCAGAAATGGAATAAACTGCTTGAGCATGATGCCGCTGGAAAGGTATGCAATGATACCGAAGCCGAACATCAGCCACAGGAATGCCCACAGGGGCAAAAGATCGAGAAAGGCATAGGAGACAACGAGCGGCAGTACATGGAGCGCAACGCATAGGAGCATCAGGTGCGGCTTGGAGAACGCAAAGAACATGGCATCCTTGATCAGCTCCCATGCCTTTCCGTTGAAGGCTGCAATCACCGGGAAAAGATAGACTGCAATCATACCCTCCAGCACTATGAGTCCTACAAGCAGGTACCACATGTAGGCTACCGGTCCCGTAAACTGCCTGCACCAGGTGATCTCAAGGATCTGTACAAGCACGAGCAGCACCAGGCCCACAAAGCAGATCGTGGAAGTGACAAAGTTTTCCTTGAACCCCTTCCAGAAAAGCGAGGTGACCTTGAAATGCTTGTCGCCTCTGCGGTACTTGAGCATCGTGTAGTTGAGCGCCGACAGGCTCGCGCCGATGGTGACGACCGGCACAGAGAAGAGGACAAACAGCAGATTGGCCGTAATGATGAGATACAGCCGGTTGAGAAAGCGCCCTACAGCACTGTCTTCGCTGAGCAGTCTGAGCAGAAAGCGCACAACCCATGCACCTCACTTTCAGCTTTTCTCTGGGATCAGGTACGACAGAAAGAGCAGTACCTGGTCAAAGCGCTTGGTGTAGGCATTGATTCCCAGAACAGCACCGTTGGGATAAGGACTGTAGGTCCCCTGCGAAAGCACGGTCCCAGTCAGATCAATCCCTATCGCTACAGGCTCTGTGCTGTACTCCTCGTCAAGCGGTGTACAGTAGACAAACCGATCGGCATACCTGGTAAGCGCCTGTGCGTTCTCGCCGCGCGTGAGATCCATCAATCTTCCGGCCTCACCGACTGCGATGACGTCCTCACTTTCCGCAACCCAGATATCGTCCACGCCGCTGTCGAGCATGGAGATCAGCTTTTCGTAATACGCATTCCCCATGGCCCGACCGGACGGCTTGCAATAGTTGGTACAGTCGATCTCCACTACGCCCTTGGTCAGGTCGTACTCTGCCTTTTCGACAAAACCGTTGTAGAAGTCCGAACCCGTGCCCAGCTGGGCATAGGTATTGGAAAAGATAGCATAGAAGTGAATATCGCCCGGCACGGTAAAGTAGTTCCAGAGCGCATAGACCGTAAAGGCGAGCACAAAGCCGATGCCAATGATCCACAGCCTGTAGTACTGCCAGAAATAACGCATCCTGGCACGCAGCGTATAGCCGCTGAGCTTTTCGCGCTCATCTCTGGCCCACTGACCAAGTGTACGCATGCAGGCGCTCCTTCCGTGTCCTTATGGGATTCGTTCAAACAGCAGCTGGGCAGCGGGATAATCTCCCTTGAGCGGCGGCAGGGTAAACCCTGCATACATGAGACTTTCGCCGGTGAAGATGAGCGCATCCAGCTCCTGTCTTCCAAGGTAATCCTCCCTGGGGAGCCTTCCGCCCTCAAATTCCGCCTGCGCAATGCGATACCGCGCTTTCGGGGCAAGACCGCGAAGGCGCACGTGATACCCGTGGTCGTTGGCCCGGGTGCGGGTAACCACAAATGTGACAAGCGCTTCGCTCCCGTCCCGCCGTGCGACCTCCCAAGCTGTGAAATCCTCCCGCATCTCCAGAGAGGTCAGACGATGCAGCCTGCCCTCGTGGAGGAGCGGATACAGCTGGTGGTACCACGCGATTTCTTCGCGGATCTCCTGCTTTTCCGCCTCCGTGAAATGGGATGGATCCAACTCGTACCCGAAGGTTCCGTGCATGGCAACGGCCGCCCTCGTGAAGTAGGAGGTATTTCTCCCGGTCTGCTGATTGGGACACGCCGAGAGGTGGGCACCGACCGTGCTCAGGGGGTAGCCTACCGAGGTGCCTTGCTGTATGCTCAGCCGCTCAATGGCATCCGTGTCGTCACTGCACCAGATCTGCGGCATGTAGTAGAGCATGCCGGCATCAAAGCGTCCGCCGCCGCCCGCACAGCCCTCGAAGAGGACCTCGGGGAAGTCCCGTGTCAGCCGCTCCATGAGGTCGTATACGCCCAGCATGTGACGGTGCGCGGTTTCTCCCTGGCGGTGGGGAGACAGTGCATGACTGTAGAGATCCCCCAGATTCCGGTTGAGATCCCATTTGATATAGTCGATATGGTTTTCTTGGATCAGGTCGGCCATCACCCGGTAGAGGTGATCCACGACGTCCTTCCTTCCCATGTCCAGCGCCAGCTGATTGCGTGACATGGTCGGAGGTCTTCCGGGTACGGTGAGCGCCCACTGCGGATGCGCACGGTACAGTTCACTGTCCTCGTTGACCATCTCGGGCTCAAACCACAGGCCAAACTGCATACCCAGGCCGTGAATGGCATCGCTGATCGGCCCAAGACCGCCGGGCAGCTTGCTTTCGTTCGCATACCAGTCGCCCAGACCGGTGTTGTCGTCATTGCGTATGCCAAACCAACCGTCGTCGAGAACCACGAGCTCAATGCCGAGCTGTGCAGCTTCCTCGGCAAAAGCAATCACCTTTGCCGTATCGAAATCGAAGTTCATGCCTTCCCAGCTGTTGAGGATAAGCGGGCGCTTCCGGTCCCTCCAGAGACTTCGGATGACGTGTTGCTCAAGGAAATCGTGATAATGATGCGAGAGGCTTTCCAGGCCGTCCCCCGTATAGCAGAGGATGACCTCAGGGGCGAAGAAGGTTTCGCCCGGCAAGAGCTGCCAGGAAAAGGCCTCATGATTTATGCCGCTCACCACTCTCAGCGATCCGGCCTGGTCCACTTCCACATCCGTGCGGTGGTTGCCGCTGTAGACGGGCATGATGCCAAGGCATGTGCCTTGCACCTCATTGGCCCCCTCTTCCAGAAGCACCACAAAGGGATTATGGTGGTGGCTGGAGGCGCCTCTGCTGCTGGAGACGGTTTGGATGCCGTGCATGAGAGGCACGCGCTCCGCTGTCCGCTCCATACAGTGACGCCCATGGAAGTGCAGAAGCTCCCATGTACCGAACGGGATATCCAGGCACAGGCTCAAGGCACGCTTGAGCGTGATCTGACTGTCCCCCGCATTGCGGAAAACCGCCGCGCGGGTGAGCATGTCTGAGGCTTCGAACACGCCGTAGAGGAGTTCCACCTCAAGCCCTGTCGCAGCATCGTGCAGCGTCAGAGAGAGGGTCTGGACTTTCTCTTCCCCCGCAAAGGCAGCGGGGAGTCCGGGGAGTGCATATTTGCCCTCCCGAATCTCATGGCGAAGGTACCTTAGATCCGCGCCCATGATCCCCTCGGAGGTGATCAGGTCCAGGGCGGATACCCTGTAGTCACCGCTGAAGGTCGCGGCATACTCCTGCGGAAGAATGTCCGGGGACACGTCTCTGTGCGACCGGTTTTCAAAGCTGTTGGGGGAAAACCCACAGTCGGTCAGCACATACTGGGACGCAAGCGATACATCGTCGATTCTCCGGCCGTAGTATAGGTGGTAGACCTTGCCGAATGCATCAATGAGCATCTGATAGGTGGTTTTAGCGGTATGGAGTGTGAGTGTCCGGTTCCGTTCGTCATACTTTATGGCCATGGTTCTTCTCTCACTCCTGTCTGCTTCGGTTCCTGGCGCTGATGATATCCTCGATCACCGGGCGCTCCTCAAAGGGCATCTCGCGGTAGTACTTCGGGCTCATCCCGAAGAAGCGCTTGAACACCTTGGAGAAGGTCAGTGAATCCTCGTAGCCTACGGCGCGCGAGATATCCTGGATATCCATCGTCAGGTTGGCCAGCATGTGGCTGCTGTGGCGCATGCGCACCCGCAGCAGGTATTCGTTGGGGGGAATCCCCTGATCTTCCTTGAAAATGGAAGAGAAGTAGTTGTAGTTGATGCCGATATACTCCGCAACATCCTTGAGGTTGATGCTGGAGTAATTGTTGTCCATGTAGTCCATCGCATAACGGATATTATCCTGCTTGGAGCGGAGCGGATGTCCCTGCTTGGGATGCCGGTTCTTCTGCTCGTACTCCATGGATTCCATGGACAGGGCGATATACTGAATCATGAGCCCCAGCCGCCTGGCTGCCGCAGCCGGCGTGAGCTGGGGCGCCGTCAAGGTCTGGTTGCACAGCTCGTAGAACTTGTTGAGCTCCACATGGCTGTCGCAGTAGTACACACCCTCTATGAACCCTGCCTGGCGCATCATATCGGCCGCGAGCGTTCCGTCAAAGGACATCCAGCAGTAGGTCCACGGGGTATCGCGGTCCGGAGAATAGGTCACCTTCTCGCCAGGCCTGATGAGAAACATCTGCCCTTCATGCAGCTTGACCTGCTGACTTACCGTCTTCAGGGTGCCTGCGCCGGAGAGAATGACATGCAGATGATAGCCCGCGCGGATCCGGGATTCCGTCTCCTTGTCAGGTCTGCAGATCTCCACGCCGCATAGGATCAGATACAGGTCCTCGCTCAGGCGCGGACTGTGCTCGACCAGGCAGCGGTAGGCTGGCGTTTCATAGTAATATTCCGCACTCATGTCGCTACCCCCCTCGCATAAGACGGCAGAAGGTCAGGCACAGGCGACGTATCCCGAATGGCCCGAAAAGTCATCAGAGCTTTCCGCCGGAAGTCGCAATGCCTTCCACAAACTGCTTCTGGAAGATCAGATACAGCACGATCATCGGCAGACAGGCCATGGTGGCCGCCGCCATCAGCTGCGGATAGTTGCTGGAGAACTGGCCCTGCATCTTGGCAAGACCGGCCGAGAGCGTGGTGCTGCTGGCATTGGAGCAGACGATCATGGGCCACATGAGATCCTTGAAGGCGAACACAGCGGTAAAGATACCGAGGGAGACCATCGAGGAGCGGGTCAGCGGCATCATGATGACCAAGAACTGCTGTCCGATGTTGCAGCCGTCGATGCTCGCCGCTTCCTCCAGATCCCTGGGCAGTCCCTGGTATCCCGTCTTCAGAAGGAAGGTTCCGAAGGCCGTCACGGCACCCGGGAAGACCAGACCGGCAATGGTGTTGAGCCATTTGAGGTTACTGACCATGATGTACTGGGGGATGATGAAGATCTGGCTGGGCACCATCATCTGAATCAGCACTAGGCTGAACAGGAGGTTCTTGCCGGGGAAGTTCAGTCGCCCGAAGGCGTAGCCCGCCATGGTGGCAGTCAGCACCGCGCAGACGACGCGGAACAGGATCATAAACAGCGTGTTCTTGTAGAGGTACAG
>JAFUZB010000160.1 GCA_017476845.1 Clostridia bacterium | reverse complement strand
CTTCGTGGTAGGACACGGTTTCGGAGCTGGTTTATTTCAGGAAGCTGTGCCAGATGTAGCCATATAGGCATACATCAGGAACATAGACGAGGGACCAGCCATCGGCACAGTTCTCCCGAAGAACATGGACGGTTTGCCCTTTATCCAGATGGGCAAGCGATGCGGAAGCCTTGCTGCTTTGGGATCGCAGATGAACCCAGTCGGTATTTGTCACCTGCATGTCAGTATAGGTTCCGGACAGTAGGCGAATGGCACCTTCCTGCCTGGAGGTGGCGGTGGCAGGATCTCCGTAGTACCAGTGTTCAGGGAAACGGAGATCCCAACCGGTGAATCCTTCTGTCAGGAGCATCTCATGGACAGTGCCATCGGAGCCCGTGTCGACGTAAAGAACACCGGTGAGATAGAGCGAGGTGTTTCCAGAGGGTGCATACACGGACAGCGTATGCGATGCTGCACCATCGTGCATATCGGAAAGAAGTAGGCCACTCCCTTTGTCGACCTGATAGTTGCATAGCTCCAGGAGCGACTCCTCTTCCGGGATGGATAAAGTCTCTTCATCCCAGGCTTTGGCCGTAAGCGGGGGATCAAAACATGCCTTCTCAGGGTTCCACAGGCACACAATGGTGAATAGATTGGACGCGCCCTGCGCTGTGACCGGAAGGAGATCGGTATATCCATCCAGGTTGACATCCTCCACAAGGAAAGGCAGCAGGGGCTCTTGTGTGGGCAGAACGGAGGCGGCGTAGGTCCAAGACTGGGAGAGGATACCGTCACGGGAGGTGACGGTCATGCAAAGTACGTTTTCGCGGAAGGCATGTTCATCTCGCATTCCTGTATCCGTGACCGTGAGATCCAACACGGAGGAGGCGGGTGAAAGCATAAGGGAGCATGCATAGCCACCGGAAAGATCTGGCGTCTGCTCATCTGTGAACCGGAACGGATAGGCCGCTGAAAGAGGCTTGAGGATGAGCGGAGAAATCAAAGCTTGCCAGGTGCGGATCTGTTCCAGCGCGTTTTCTTCGGAGATGGGGATGGCATTCATTGTCCAGGACGAGACATAGGATGCATCCACGTTGTTCTCAAGCTCCACGGCATCTGCCCAATCCAGGCCGCGCAATACCCCGGCGTGGGAAACCACTTCGTTGGAGGCACCCGAGGAGCCTTCTGCATAGTAGCCACGCATTCCGTTTGCCTCCAAGGTGAGGTAGACGCGATAGCGCTCCCAGCCCTCCAGCACCTTATGAATCTCTCCGTCCACGACAGTATAGACAGCGAAGATACAGCCTCCGAGGGGCTGTACCTCGCCGGCCTCCCCGATGATCAGCTCCGGTGTGCCGTCAAGATTCATATCACAGAGGGCATAACCGGTAGCTTCCAGCGGGTCGAGATCGGCATACAGTGCAAGATGGTAAGCTGTGAGGATGGCGTCATCTGTCTCCAGGAGTTCGTCATCACCTTGCATGGCCTGAAGGTAGCTGTCCAGGATCTGGCTGTAGTCAGATTCTGCACAGGCACAGGAAAATGTGAAAAACAAAAGGGCACACAGGAAGGTGCACAGGACACATAGGATACGCATGGGAGATCCCCTTCCTTTCTGTAGGAAAGATGCTTTCGGCGGCACGGACTGGCGCAACGTATCGGCGGGTCAAAGGGAAGCAGGTGCCTGAGAGATACGTGAATGTAGCACGGCAGGGGTCCAGATCCCGCCTTTTGTATTCAGGATGCACAGCGCGCGACCGAATCTGCCCGCGGGATGCAGATGACGGAATCGCCATGAATGAATGGTCAATGTGTCCTGAAGGCACACATGGCCGAAGCAAGGCAGGGGGGCTCAATGGTCGCGGTGCCAGAAATCTGCCATCGCAGAGGCAAAGAAACGTGAAGAAAATACAGAGGGCACCAAAAACACGGTGCATGGACAGAACTCTCTTACGTACGTTTGCCTATACAACGGAACAGGGACTTTTATGCATCCCTTGCGGCTTCTGCATTCGGAGCCATCAGCATGGCACGGGGACGGGGAAGGAAGGTGCGCGTGACCTGCTTGAGCAGCCAGACAAAGAAGCACAGCACAAGCACCGGAATGACGCAGTGGGTGATGAGGACGATCGTGATGGCCTCCACAAAGCGGTTGAGCACGGTCTTTGCCCACTCAACGGCGCCGGATACACCCTGGATGAGGGACTGCGCGGCCTCGCTGATTGTCTCCCAGATCGTCTTGTCCTCCTCCTCGGCAGACTGCAGGGCGTGCTCTGCCTGGAGCGCAGCAGACAGAGAGTCGTCGATGGATTCATGGAAGGTATCCTCTATGGAGGTGGAAACGAGCACACTGGTCGGAATCACCAGGACCAGGACAAAGGATACTGCAATGAGGAGGATGCCAAGCTTGCGCACCTGCGCGGAATGCTTCCGATACAAGGAAACGAGGAGCAGCATGCAGGCAATCGGGAGCAGAAGAGAGGTGACAGCGAACCCGATGAGAGGAAGGAGATACTTCTCCAGATACAGCGCCCCGAGGACTACGATAAAGTATTTGCTCAGCTCTGCGAGCTGCTCTGCAATCGGTGTGCCCACATCATCTGGAATCATGGTGATCACTGCGCTGGCTGCGGTCGATGCGGCGACCAGGTCCATGACGGTGGTCTTTCTCTCATCAATGGAGCTTATGAGCGGGCGATAGGTGTGCACGTCCGTCAGCACGGGACGGAGCACGAGAAGCGAAAGCACAATAACAAGCACGAGCAGGATGACTTTTACGGGAAGCGAGGCAGAGGAGCGTTTGTTCATGGGTTGACCTCCTTGATTGATAAAAAAGAAATCCCTGTCCCGAAAGGACAGGGATTGCAGAAACAAAACTCAGCGCTTGCTGAACTGCGGTGCACGACGTGCAGCCTTCAGGCCGTACTTCTTGCGTTCCTTCATACGAGGATCGCGGGTGAGCAGGCCATTGCGCTTGAGGGTTTCGCGCAGCTCAGGATCAGCCTTGCAAAGCGCACGGGAAACACCGTGACGGATAGCACCGGCCTGACCGGAGATACCGCCGCCACGCACATTGACGAGAACGTCAAAGTTAGTGGTGTTGGTGAGGGTCAGGGGCTGACGAACGGTCATCTTGAGGGTTTCAAGACCGAAATAGTTGTCCAGATCACGCTTGTTGACCACAATCTTGCCATCACCGGGAACGAGACGAACACGGGCAACAGCTTCCTTGCGACGACCAACAGCAGTGTATTCAACCTTTGCCATAATACATTACTCCTTTCCGCCGCGTGCGGTACGATCGAGAACAATCACTTCAGGCTTCTGGGCCGCATGCTCATGTTCCGGACCTGCATAAACCTTGAGCTTCTTAGCCATCTGACGTCCAAGCGGTCCCTTGGGCAGCATGCCAACGATCGCATGACGCAGAGCGAACTCAGGCTTCTCAGCAATCAGCTTGCGATAGGTGGTCTCTTTCAGGCCGCCAGCATAGCCGCTGTGATGATAATACTTCTTCTGATCCAGCTTCTTGCCGGTCATCTCAATCTTGTCGGCATTGATGATGATTACATAGTCACCG
>JAFUZB010000159.1 GCA_017476845.1 Clostridia bacterium | reverse complement strand
TGCTTCCGCTTGAGAGGGCCCTGGAGATCATCGAGTACGATGTCACGCGGGAAGTCCTCAAAGAAGCCCATGCCTATCTTCTCTCGCACCCGGACTGACTCACAGCCCGTTGGAAGCAGCATCTCGCAGTGTCCCGTACCGGTCGTAGAGGCTGATCGTGTCGCTTTTCTTGGCATGGATCACCGATTTCTCCTGCCAGACAAGGTCGGTTGCTTTCCCTGTCGACTGCGTGCCCACCGTGAGGGTTGCCCCGGCTGCACGATCCGTCTCCTCAGGGAAAATGAACATCTCCTCTCCGCGTGAGGAATAGAGGTACCAGTTGGTCAATTCGGCGGGCGCTGTCCCGTCGTTTTTAAGTACCACCGTGTCCGTATCAGGATCTACCGAAAGAATCCGGACCGTGTCTGCCGTCTCCGGCACATCCCATCCTTCGCAGGTGATGCGGCCAGAGAGCAAATGGACATAGACCCCCAGTCCCGTGTCCTCCGTGCTGACAACCTCACTCCCAAGCTTACTCAGGCGCCGGACCACCTTTTCCGACGGGGTACCCGGCTTTTCTGCAGCGCTTGTGGAGACCACCGACAGCCGTGGGCGCACAGCCTCGGCAAACGCCTTGCCCGTCGCATCGCCGTCCCCGTGGTTGCCCACCTTTAGGACATCGGCGGTGAGACTCACGCCCGTATCCAGGATTGTATCCTCCTCCGGTGTCTCCATGTCCCCGCAAAGCAGGATCCTCCCGTCCTCGCTCTCCAGCATCATGACAAGGGAATTGTTGTCATCCTTGTCCTCCGCCATCTGCATAGGCCCAAGAACCGAGAGCGACAGACACCCAAGTGTCACTTGGTCCCCCGCCTTCAGCCACACTATGCTCTGTCCGCGGCTCTTGGCGGCCAGGTAGGCAGGGTGCTTTTTTTCTTTGTAGTCCATGTACATCGCGGAGGCGTACCAGGTGTCCACCGGAATGGCGGATTGGGCCAGCCAGTCCAGCCCGCCCACGTGGTCTTTATCGGTGTGCGTGACAAACACGGCATCCAAATGATCGATGTCGAGCGCTTCCATCGCAGCGAGGATCCTTCCGCGCGCATACGGATACCCGGTGTCGATGAGACACACACTGTCTCCCACACCGCAAAACACGGCATCCCCTTTGCCTACATTGGTAACAAACATCCAGGTATCCTCTGCCCTGGAGACAGCGGCTGTGCATACCATCATCATGCACGCAAGCACCAGCCAGATTTTCCGCATCGGTGTGCTCCTTCCCTGTTTTCCCCTTCCCGTCCTTACAACGCATAAGAAGAGCTGTTTCTTCCGAAACCTCCTACAGACGTATGCCCTCCCGATGCAATCGGAAGGGCATACATGAACTTCAGTTGTCGCAAACGGCATAGGTCCATACGTAGGTGCCTGTGCCCAGTGCTTCCTCCTGGCTGTCGTGCAGCGGCAGGGTGACATGGGCCGTGCATCCAAAGGGCACGGTGAGGCGAACCTCCAGCTTGCCATCCTCCGTATAGCGCCAGCTGCTTTCCCATTTCCCGGAGGGCGCATCATAGGTGCACGCAAGGGAGCCGAGCCGCCTGTCAACGAGCGGTGCAAACTGGACCACACGGAAGCCCGCCTGCAGAGAGCGGAGCCCCGCGACCCGCTCGTAGATCCACTGAACAATCGAGCCGTAGCTGTAATGATTCAGACTGTTCATCCCGGTGGAGGAAATGCTCCCGTCGGGAAGCACGCTGTTCCACCTCTCCCAAATCGTCGTCGCCCCGAGATTCACCTCATAGAGCCACCCCGGATACTCCTCATTGAAGAGCAGATTCCAGGCCAGATCCTCGCGCCCGATACGCGTGAGCATCTCCGCAAGAATCGGCGTGCCCACAAAGCCTGTGGCCAGCTTTCCGCCGTTTTCCTCAATGAGTTGGGCAAGCCGCTGCGCAGATCTTTCCGGGTTCGGGCCGAGGTCACGCGCCAGCGTCAAAAGGTGCGCCGTCTGCGTGTCGATGCAGCACCTGCCGCTTGGCGAATAATACTCCTCGGAGATCGCATCCCGGATATCCAGGGACAGATCAATGTAGCGCTGCTTGTCTGCCTCTCTTCCCAGCACCTCCGCGGCGCGCGCGGTGAGCTCGGTGGAATACAGGAAGTAGACGCTCGCAATGAAATCCTCGTCGGTGGCGCCTCGGGCATCCTCCACCCCGAAATGCCGCTTCCCCTGGGCATCCAGTGCCAGCCAGTCGCCGTAGTGGAAATGTCTGCGCCAACCGTGATTGTGCGCCTCCAGTCCCTCCAGGAAGGCCACCCAGCTGCACATGGACTCGTAGTGCTCCTCCACGATCCGCTTGTCCCCAAAGACATCATAGACGCGCATCGGGATGATCGTGGTTGCATCTCCCCATGCACTCGAGATCCCCTCGTGCCCAAAGCCCGGGATCACGTCAATGACGGCGCCTCCGTGGGTCTTTTGCTCCAAGGCCATGTCGTGGAGGTATTTCCGGTAGAAGGCATAGGTATCCCGCAGGAAGCAGGCCGTGGGCGCAAAGACCTCCGCGTCCCCCGTCCAGCCCATGCGCTCATCGCGCTGCGGGCAGTCGGTGGGCACGTCCAGGAAATTGTCCAGATGTCCCCACTCGGTGTTGCTGATGAGCCGGTTGATCTTCTCATTGCCCGTGTGCAGCGTTCCCAGGCGTGGCATTTGGGACCACCAGCACAGACCCACAAAGTCTTCTTTGCCGATCTCCGGCAGCCCCTCCACCTTCACATACCGGTAACCGTAGAAGGTAAACGTCGGCTCCAACACAACGCTTTCCCCGCCGGAGATATACACATACTCTGCCTTAGCCGAGCGCAGATTGTCGCGGTAGAAGTTCTCCCCCTGCAAAATCTCGCCGAATTGCAGATGGATCTTGGTGCCTTTAGGCGCATTGACCTTCAGGCGGAAGCCGCCGGTGATCTCCTGGCCCAGGTCCAACACCGTCTCCCCTGCGGGCGTGTGGATGATCTCCCTGACCGGCATCTCCTTCTGGGTGCGCACAGGCAGGGAATACCGCGGCGTCAAGCAGCCTTTCGGCGCATCCACAACCGTGGCCGGCACCTTCTGGGACGAGGGCAGGGTGTCATCGCGCATCTCCCCGTCATAGATGTTGGAGAAGGTGTAGTTGCTCTCCCTCTTCTCCCACGTATCGTCCGTCCCAATGACTTTTACCTCACCGGACGGAAGCACGATCCGGATCTCTGCGATGAGCTTCCAGCTGTCCCCGTAATATCCCTTACCCTCGGGCCCGGAGGCAAAGCCGAAGCGTCCCTTGTACCAGCCGTTGCCCAGGGTCACGGCGATCTCGCCGCCCCGGCGCACCTGCTCTGTGACATCGTAGGTCTGGTACTGCAGCCACTGATCATAGGCATTGCAGTAGGGCGTGAGCACCTCATCGCCGATCTTCTCGCCGTCCCACCGGGCCTCATAGAGTCCCAGACCACAGATGTACAGCCGCGCGCTCACGGCATCGTGCGGTGCTACTTTCTTGGCATATACGGGATGGCGCGGTCCATCCGCGCAGCCGATCCAGCTGGCCTGGAAGGGGACATCCATTCGGCCGGTCTCAAAAAAGCTGACCAGAGAAACCGCCTCGTCCCCTGTATCCGAGCGGACCTGTACCTGCCAATAATAGCGGGTAAACGGCTTTAGTTCTAGATCGACCGGTGTGCCGAGGCTCTCCAGGCTGCTGCTCCAGAGGCTGTCAAAGAGGGGCTGCGTGAGCTCCTCCGTGTCTGCGATGATCAGGCGCGCGCACTTCTGGTGCGTGCCCTCCCCCTCACCGCTTTCCACCTTCCAGGAAAAAACAGGCTTGGTCATCTCAAAGCCGATGGGATTTGAGAGATGATTGACTTTTGTATCATAGATGCGCATAGGCAGGCTCCTTCTCAGGACTTGTTTTATGTCGCCATTCTATCTTTGCCTGTGCGCTACGTCAAGCATCGGAAACCTTCCCCTGTTCCTCCCCCTGTCCTTCCGACTTTCCTTCCGATATGGTACGCTCCATCTCCTGGAGGCGATTGAGCATTTTCTGGGTGATCTTTCCCCCGCGCAGGCTCTCTCGGATCTCCCGAATCTCGCGTGCACACCCCGCCGTGTCCCCGCTTTGCAGGTAGGTTTCCGCCAGGCTCAGCTGCGTGTTGATCAGGCTCGGTGAAGACGGTTGATACCCTTGCTGGAGCATATTCTCTAAAGCCTCCCGAAGTAGCATCGCCGCCCTCTCCCCGGAGCCGGAGCGTGCCAGGCAGGGGCCGAAGCGTGTGGTGAGATGAATGTAGGAGATGTCCTCCACCCCAATGTGCAAGCGCTCTGCCACCGCCATACCGGCCTCGCCATAGGCAAGGGCCTGCGCAATATCCTCTTCGCGCGCGAGCGCAGAAGCGGTCGCATACCAGTCCAGCATGCGCCAGCTCTCTTGTTGGGGCCTGAGATGTTCCAACAGCTGCCAGGCTACCTCGCCTTCCGTCTTCATGTCCACATACTCCAGGACATTGCACAGGGGCATGAAGATCGATTCTTCCTGCAGTTCCTCCGAAG
The DNA here is from genome assembly GCA_017476845.1 of Clostridia bacterium. Classification (GTDB taxonomy): domain Bacteria; phylum Bacillota; class Clostridia; order Christensenellales; family Aristaeellaceae; genus UBA2943. The sequence goes on along the minus strand of JAFUZB010000159.1, from coordinate 1,588 downwards.
ACGCATGCAGAATGGGCCTGAGGAAGCTGATGATCTTCTCCTCCCGCCCTGCCAACACGGCCCAGTAGGCTTCGTTCTTGATAAACTGCAGAAGGTTCAGGCGGTTTTCCGTATGCTTCTCCAGGTACGCCTTGTGCTTGTCCAGCAGCTCCTGGGGGAGGGTACTCACGGGAAGATAGACCATGGATGACTCCAGACGGTTGGCAATGCATGCGCCGTCATCGTTGAAGGCATCCATGCAGGAGAGGGCGCTGAGCATCTCCTCAAAGTGCTCCGCATCCAATGCCACATGCGTCCCGCTGGCAACAAACGCCTGGTTCCAGTAGGCAAAGAGCCTGGGAAGATCATCACAGGTGATCGGCGTGCAGCGCATCGCCTCGGCGATAACCGGATGCATGCTGTATCCCTCCCCCGACTGGGAGAGCCAACCCTGATCGGAGAGGCGCTGAAGCATCACGCACAGCGTCTGGAGACTGTCTGTGACATCCCCCGCCATGAGCAGGAGCCTGTCCGGGCGATAGGCGCGGTAAGGCAGCACGGCAAAAAGGTGCAGTGCGTTTTTCTCCTCCCGGGAAAGCCCCGTTGCGTCAAACACCTGCCGGAGCGTCTCGTCCACCGTATACGTCTGCGCATCCCGGACGTAGGGAAGATTGCGGATCCCGTGCCGCTGCAGGTGCACGGTGAGGTCCTCAGGCAGCCAGTACTGTGTCTTGCACAGGCTCGCCAGCAGCGAGATCGCAAGCGGGTGCCCCTGAAGATGTCCCATGAGCAGGTCCAGTCCCGGGCTCTCTACGCCCACGTGCGGATCCTGCAGGCAGAAGAGCTCTTTCCCCTCCTCGCTATTCAGGGGAGCAAGCCGCAGGGTGCGAAAGCCCGGAAGCGCAGGAAGCCTGGAGGTCACAAGCATATCGCAGCCAAAGGTGTAGAGACTCTCCAGGGCGCTGTCCTCCTGGGGAGAGACATCCACATTGTCGATGCAAAGAAGGGTCGGGCCTTTCTTTCTGTCCGAGAGCATGCTCCGCACCGTATCGAGCACTTCGCCGGCTTCCTTGCCCTCCATGCCGGGGAAGGCCCGAGCAAAGGACAGGGAGAGGGAACCGTGGTACTGCACAAACGCGAGGCGGGGATACGCCTGGCGCGCGAGGACACGGGAGAGCAGCATACGGCACATCTCGCTCTTTCCTATGCCCCCGATCCCGCTCACAAGCAGATGTCCGCTCTCCGAGAGCATGCGCTCTGCCTGGCCTAGATCGCGTTCCCGCCCGACAAACTGCTTTTCCGGCAGTGCCGGAAGGCACAGCATGCACTGCTCGTCGGTCAAAAGCTCCCTTTGGAAGGCGCGCATGTGGGCGCGCATCACCAGTGCACCCGGTCCCACCTGCGTTCGGAGGGCGGAGAGGGCCGCATCGTCCATTCTGTGCCCGTAGAGGGCATGCAGGGTAAGCCAGCTCATGGCCAGCGCAAGGCGGAAGACGCTGAGTTCCCCCTCCTTCTGTGCACTGCGCATATCCGCCTCCATCTCCCGGAAGAAAGCGCGCGCATCCACAGTGAGTTCCCGCCCGTCTTCGATGATTGCCTCCAGCATGCC
>JAFUZB010000158.1 GCA_017476845.1 Clostridia bacterium | reverse complement strand
CGCCGGCGGTTCCATGGGTGCGGGAGACCTCCCCGGGGCAGTGAGGTGCATTCGGACCGTCTTGCCTGAGGGAGCAGAGGTGGATGTGGTCGCAGGCTCCATCGAAAAGGCACAGGCGGAAGCGGAAAAGGCCGCGCAGGGAGATACACGCATCCGCGTGCATGGCAGCGTCCACCCGCTGAGTGATCTGGTTTCCAAGGCGGACCTTCTGATCACCAAGTCCGGAGGCCTTACCAGTACGGAAGCCATGGTGATGGGTACGCCCATGCTGATCTATCAGGCGATCGAAGGCTGCGAAACGATCAATGCGGAACTCTTTGAGCGGAACGGACTGGCCTGGTGGGCACGGAACGAAGCGGAGTTCGTGGAGAAGCTGCCTTTCCTTCTTGCCCATCCTGAGGCGCGCTCCGCAATGGTGGAGGCACAGTTTAGCCAGATTCCGTCCGATCCGGCACGCAAGTGCGCCGAATTGCTGCTCAGGGAGGTGTTGTCGCGTGTCTGAAGCGCATCTGTCTTTTTTCATGACGCTGATCGGTTATCTCTCGGGCTCGATCCTCTACGGTTACTTTCTCCCCAAGGTGCTCTACGGAGTGGATGTGCGCGAATACGGGGACGGGAATCCCGGTGCTTTCAATGCCGGACTGGCGTGCTCCAAGCCCCTGGGTGTGGTCTGCGCACTGCTGGATATGCTCAAGGCAATTGTTCCGGTAGCCGTGGCCTTCCATGGCCTCAGGCTCACCGGTTGGTATCTGGTAATGCCGGTCCTGGCGCCCTTCTTCGGCCATCTGTATCCCTGTACGCTGCATTTTCGAGGCGGGAAGGCGATCACGGCGGCCTTTGGCAGTCTGATGGGGCTTCTGCCGGTGTGCTGGCTGTCGCTTGTCTGGGCGATCTGTATTCTGGTGCTCTTGCCCTTCATTCGAGATCATGCCAAGCTCATCAGGGCTTCTCTCTTGCTCTTTCTTCCGGCAGGCTTTGTCTACGTCAAAACTCTCTCCATGCGCTGTGTGGTTCTTTTGATTTCTCTGTTTGTGGGTTATCGGCATCTGCCGGAGGAGAGCAGACTCAAACGCAGCAAGATAAGATAAGGACGGCGGGTGATAGGTATGCGCTTGGGGTTTTCCTATGTCGGTTTCGTCTATGCGATCATGCTGCTGTTTCCGTATCTCAGGGAGAGACGCAAGCTGCCTGAGGAGGACAGACGATGTGCACGTCCTGAAGGCGGCGTGCTGCGAGTATGCCAAAGGATCGGAGCGATCCTGACGTGCGCGGTGGGGCTGCTCTTTTCCGATTTTAACCTGCGTGAATGGACGCTGTGGAGCCTGTGGCTGTGCGCGTCCATGCTTTGCATGGCATGTTACGTGCTGTATCATCTTTCGCGTGGGAGGGATCGGTCCGGACGACTTTTTGCAGGTGCGATCTGTCCTGTGCTTGTCTTCCTCTTCCTTGGCATCTATGGCGTCAACGTCTGGCTGATGCTTGCCGCTGTCCTCTATGGCATAGGGAACATAGGTCTCCGGCTTTTGGCAGCAAGGGAAGAAGCCGTATACGAAAATAAGCGCCCGGTCAGGCGCATCCTGCGGTTTACGGGGGTACAGCTTGCTTAGCTGCTCCTCGTTGCCCTCCTTCTTCCCATCGTGGCGCGCGATATACGATTTATGAAGCACTGGGCGAATTTCGCCAAGGGCGTGGATGAACAAACCTATCTTTCCATCGGCGGGCAGGAACATTACGTCCTGATGATGGGAAGAGATGTGACCAATCCGGGTGTACTAATGAATTCTTGGTAAAAATAGGCTTCAGCTAAGTGCT
>JAFUZB010000157.1 GCA_017476845.1 Clostridia bacterium | reverse complement strand
GGCGAGGAAACCGAAGCCTGCCACACCGTTTTCAAACTTCCACTCGGATACGCCGGCCGTGATGTACACAAGGCCGCCCAAACCGCCGAGGATCCCGGAGATCATGACGCCCGCGTAGCGCATCTTGCGCACGTTGATGCCGACGGAGTCCGCCGCCTGGGGATGTTCGCCGCAGGCCATGAGTCTGAGACCGAACTTGGTCTTATAGAGCAGCACGTAGGACAGGATGAGCAGCACCAGGGCCAGGGGCATGAACCAGTTGAACTCATAGCCATCCACGATCAGGAAGTTCTTCTTGGCCGCAATATACTGGATAGTGGAGGAAGGGTTATTGGGGTTCTCGGCGGTGTTAAGAGCCTTGACGATAACGGTCGCAGCCGCAGTTCCCAGAAGATTCATGGCCGTTCCGACCAGTGTCTGGTCCGCCTGGAAGTCGATAGCGGCCACCGCCAGAAGCAGCGAGTAGAGCATTCCCAAGAGCATAGCAGCCAGGATGCAAACCACAATCACCACAAAACCGCTGGTCCCGGTGGGCAGGTACTTCATAACCAGGGCACCGCCCAGGGCACCAAAGACCATGATACCCTCCAGTCCGATGTTAATGACACCCGAATGCTCCGAGAAGCAGCCGCCCAGGGCCACGAGCATCAGCACAGAGGTAAAGACGAGCATGTACTGAATCAGCAGAATCATGAGGCCTGTCCTCCTTTCGAATGATCAGCCTGGATCTTCTTCTCTTCGCGCTTGTCCAGTCTGCGGTTGAGTGTAGTCTTGAAGAAGAGAACAAAGCCGCACAGATAAATGATGAGCGAGGAGATGAAATCGGAGATTTCAGCAGAGTATACGCGCATGTCCAGATAGGAGCCGCCGTCGGTGATGTGCTGAATGAAGAAGGACGAGAAGATTGCACCGATCGGATTGAGGCCGCCCAGGAAAGCCGCGGCAATGCCGTTGAAGCCCATGCCCGGCACAGAGGACTGCGTGACGGACCACTGCTGGATGCTGGTCAGATACAGCATGGAGGCGCCGATACCGGCAAGACCGCCGGAGATCGCCATGGTCAGCACAATGTTCTGTCTGTCGCGCATACCGCAGTACTTGGCCGCGTTCTTGTTCAGGCCCGTTGCGCGCAGTTCATAGCCCAGGCGTGTCTTGTTGAGCAATACCCAGACCGCGATGGCAAGCACAATGGCCAGCGGGATCGCAAGGCCCACATACTTGTTGTTGCTAAAAAGGTTTTCCAGACCCAGGGAAGGCAGAACCGCACCGGGATTGGCCTCGGTGGTCACCACGCCGTCCACCGTCACGAGATGCTTGGTGATCGCGTAGGTGTAGTTCGAGGTCGGTTCCTTCACTGCGGAGAGGAGCGTATTGACCAGGTACAGCGTGATCCAGTTGAGCATGATACAGGAAATAACCTCGTTCACATTCCTGTATGCCTTGAGCGCACCGGAAATCGCACCGATCACAGCACCGCTGACAACCGCCATGAGCATGCAGGGCAGCCAGCCCCAGCCCAGCGCGACCGCGCAGTAGATGCTTGCGCCGGCACCGGCAACGTACTGGCCGGCGGCACCGATATTGAATAGGCCCACCTTATAGGCAAAAAGAACCGACAGAGAGCACATCAGCAGGGGCGCAGTCTTCACCAGGGTGTTGCCCAGGTTCTTGATCTGCGTGGCCTGCTTGGAGTAAGTCCAGAAGTTCTTGACGATAGCCAGGATGGCCTCGCCTGCACCTGCCGGATTGATGATGAGCAGGGCAATATATCCGATAAACAGGCCCAGCACAATGCACAAAAGCGATGCAATCAGCGTCTGGACGCCTGGCTTACGGAGCAATGGCGTACCTTTCTTCTCCATGATCAGCCCTCCTTACCCGCAGGCTTGGTATCGCGCTTGGCGCCTGCCATGTACAAGCCCATCTCTTCGGGTGTGGTCTTCTTGGGATCCAGCTCACCCACGATTTCGCCCTCATACATGACCAGGATACGGTCGGAAACATCGAGCACCTCATCCATCTCCAGGGAAACCAGGAGCACGCCCTTTCCGGCATCGCGCTGTGCGACAATCTGCTTATGGATGTATTCGATGGCGCCCACGTCCAGACCGCGTGTGGGCTGCACAGCGACGAGCAGGCTCGGATCCTTGTCGATCTCGCGGGCGATAATCGCCTTCTGCTGGTTACCGCCGGACATAGAGCGTGCTTTAGTCACAGGGCCCTGACCGGAACGGATATCATACTGGTCGATGAGCTGCTCAGAATAGCTGCGGATATTGCTGCGACGCAGGAAACCGGCCTTGTTGAAATCCTTCTCGAAGTAGCGCTGCAGAACGATATCGTCCTCCAGGGTAAAATCCAACACCAGACCGTGCTTATGGCGGTCTTCCGGAATATGGCTCATGCCGGACGTATTGCGGTCACGGATGGGTGCCTTGGTGATGTCTTTGCCCTCCAGCACAAGCTTTCCGCTCACCAGGGGCTCCAGACCCGTGATGCCGTAGACAAGCTCGGTCTGTCCGTTGCCGTCAATGCCGGCAATACAGACGATTTCGCCCGCGTGAACGTCAAAGGAAACGTTCTTGACGGCATTGTTGTGATGCGCGCGGCTCGCAACCGTCATATTCTCTACATGCAGAATGACATCTCCGGGATGGGACGCTGTCTTCTCGACATGGAAATTGACGTTGCGGCCAACCATCATGGCGGAGAGATCCTCCATGGTGACATCGGCAGTATTGACCGTGCCGATGTACTTGCCCTTGCGAAGCACCGAGCAGCGGTCTGCCACAGCCATGATTTCGGCGAGCTTATGGCTGATAAAGAGGATCGACTTGCCTTCATCGCGCAGGTTCCGCATGATCTGCATCAGTTCGTCGATCTCCTGCGGTGTCAGCACGGCGGTGGGCTCGTCGAAAATCAGGATCTCGTTGTCGCGATAGAGCATCTTGAGAATCTCTGTGCGCTGCTGCATGCCCACGGTGATATCCGAAATCTTGGCATCCGGATCCACCTGCAGGCCGTAACGCTCGGAGAGCTCGACGACACGCTTGCGCGCCTCATCCTTCTTCAGCAGTCCCAGCTTGCTTGTCGGCTCCACACCCAGAATGATATTGTCGAGGACAGTGAAGCATTCCACCAGCTTGAAGTGCTGATGCACCATACCGATACCAAGCGCATTGGCATCGTTCGGGTCATTGATCTTCACGACCTGACCGTCTTTCTTGATGGTGCCTTCCTCCGGCTGATAGAGCCCGAAGAGCACACTCATCAGGGTGGATTTGCCGGCGCCGTTCTCCCCCAGCAAGGCATGGATCTCGCCCTTGCGCAGCTGCAGGGTAATGTTGTCATTGGCAATGATACCCGGGAATCGTTTCGTGATGCCAAGCATCTCAATGGCGTACTCGCTTCCCAATTCACAGCCCTCCTTTTCGTGTGTTCAGACATCGGGATTCCTTCCCCATTCTGACAAAAAGCCCTGTCTGATGCAGGGCCTTTTGTCAAAAGCCCGGAGGGCGTCGCTCTCCGGGCAAAAGTTTTTACTTCACAGTGCCGCGGTCGTTCACGGTGACGGTGGTAGCCGGCATCGCTTCGGTTTCGTTGCTCACAGTGATTTCGCCATTGTACAGCTTGGCAACCAGGTCAGCATAGTCGTCAGCGGTGAAGCTGTCGGCAAACTGGGTGCTGGGAGCGATCTGAACATAGTTGGCTTCGGGATCGGTGCCCACAAGGCCGAGGTTGGCGACCTGTCCGCCATAGTTGGCGAAGTTGCCGGCAACGGTCTCAGCAAGCAGGGTGTTCACGGTAGCAGCCAGGCCCTTCATGGCGCTGGTCACGGTCAGGCCTTCGCCGTAGGTGCCGTCGATGGTAGCAGCCTGGTCAACGTCAACGCCGATAACCTTTGCGCCTTCCACCTTCACAGCAGCTTCAGCAGCGGAAGAGTAGATGCCGCCGCCGCAGGCAAATACGACCTGCACGCCCATGGTCTGATACCAGTTGTCCATGTAAGCGGTGATGTCGGCGTCGCCATAGAACTGGTTGCCGTAGACATACTCAACGCTCACCTGATCGGCGATGTTGAGCTCTTCAGCAGCAGCATTGATGCCCTGCACATAGCCGAAGCCATAGCGCACGACAGCGGGAACGGCCATGCCGCCCAGGAAGCCCAGGTGGGTGTAGCCGAGCTTCACGGCAGCGTAGCCAGCCATGTAGCCGCACAGTTCTTCCTGATACACAGCGCAGTACACGTTGGCAGCAGGCTCTGCACCGCCGAGATCGCCAGCGCTCACGTCCAGAGCGATGAACTTGGTCTCAGCATACTCGTCCTGCACTTCAGCGATGGTCTCGCCGAAGGCATAGCCGGGCATCACGATCACGTTGTAGTCTTCGTCGACGGCCTTTTCGACCATGGCGACACGCTCGGCGGTGGAGTCACCGGCGGGCTTGTAGTAGGTGAATTCGATGCCGTTGGCTTCGCAGAAAGCCTTGGCAGCTTCATAGGTGGTCTGGTTGAAGGACTGGTCGGTAATGTCGCCATAGTCGGTGATCATGGCAACACGCACATCCTCAGCAAATGCGGAAACGCACATGAGAGCAAGTGCCAGGGTCAGAAGAATCGCAAGAAACTTTTTCAATGGATTGGCCTTCCTTCCATAAATTCAGCCCTCTGGCTGTTGGCTTCATTATAACAATTCCCCCGAAGTTTGAAAAGCACTTTTTCATATGTGCGTTCATTTCGTTCATATCGCCTGAAACAGAAGTTTTCCCAGAGCTTCTCCCGGCACACCGCTATCTCCTCACGGTGAGCAAAGCTCCCGGACAATCTGTCCGGGAGCTTTGCTTGTGCTATCAGTTCTCCTGCCTTGTTACTTCAGAGAAAACGTCATCTGAACGGTTGCGGAAAAGTCCAGTCCATCCGCCATGATCGCAGTGCCGGAAGCACGGTCCATGGCTGCCTCCACCTTGGCATAGCGCATACCGCTGTAAGATCCGTAGCTCTCCGTCACGCTCACAAGGCTTCCCAGTGTCTCCCCTGTCGCCTGGGCAATCAGCTCTGCCTTTCTTCTGCCCTCCAGGAGTGCCCCGCTCAGCGCCTCATCATAGGCCCCCAATGACGCACTGGACTGGAACGAGATGCCGTCGCAGCTGTTGGCTCCCGCTGCGAGCGCAATATCAATCATCTCCCCTGCCCTGTCGATCTCATCGACGATGACTGTCAGGGAATTGCTGACCTGATATCCCTTCACCACGTCCTCCCCTGTGAAGGAGGAATAGTCATAGAGGGCGTTGACGTAGTAGTAGTTCGTCGTGATATTCTCCTCCGGTATGCCTGCTTCCTTCAGCGCATCCATGACAGATTGCACCTTCTGTGCATTGGCCTGGGATGCCTTTTCTGCATCCTCCGCCTGCGTGCGCACGCCAAGGTTCAGGCTTGCGCGGTCCGCTTCCACGGTAACCGTTGCCGTTCCTGTCACTGTCACCGTGCGTATCTCCTCTGCAGCGGACACAGACAGGGTAACCAGCAGGGCAAACAGGACAAGCAGTCCAATGATCTTACGGGATTTCTTCATATAGTATGTGTAGTATGTGTTCATTTGGGTCATCCTTTCTATTATGTATCCTTTCTATTATGATTATGTACACTGATAAGACGTAGCGAAGAAGAAAAGTTCCCTTCCCCGCTCAATTTTCCTGCGTCAGACTGGAGAATCCTTCGCCTAGCGCCTCATAAGCCTCTGTCACGAACATGAACGCAGATGGGTCTTCCTCCTCTACGATGCGCTTGATTGTGCTCAGCTCGTTTCTTGCCACCACGCTCATCAGCACAGGATTATCCTTCCTGGACCAGGCGCCCTTGGCCTTAAGCAGCGTTGCACCGCGCTCCATATCATGCAGGATACGATCCGAGATTTTCTCCCAGGCGCCGGAAATGATAAAGCAGGCCTTGTTGGCCGTAAGGCCGATCAAAACCATGTCGATCACCTTCGAAGAGACATAACAGTCGATAATGGCATAGAGTGCCTCGTTGGCACCGATGAAGATACCGGCAGCCACAATGACAACGCAGTCCAGCACAAACAGACACACCCCGACAGAGACATAGGACAGATGCCGGTGGATGAGTCTGGCGAGCATATCCGTACCGCCCGTGGTTGCCCCGCCGCGCATGATCAGACCCAGTCCCACGCCCAGTACGATGCCCCCAAAGAGGGTCCCCAGCAGTGCATCCTGCGTCATTGCCCCCAGCGGAATCAGGTCAATGGCAAGGGAAAAGAGCACCATCGCCACCAGGGAGCGGAAAGCAAAGACCGGTCCCATCTGTCTGAAGGACAGAAGGAACAGCGGCACATTGAGAACAAGACTGACTACACCAACCGGCCATCCAAAAAGATGGTTGAAAATAATACCTACACCCGTCAGTCCGCCGGGCGCAATGCCGTTGGGCGTGAGAAACAGCGGATACGCCATACCTCCGATGATACATCCCAGCACAATCTGCAGGTAGGCAAAAACGATGTTGCGTACCCGCTGATTCATCTTAAGTTCCAGTTTCATTGCCCCTTTTTCCTTTCCCATTCCTATCCCAATTTACTTGGATTTTCCCTTTCTCGGGCGAAGATCCATACCGGACATTCGATCGCTCCGCTCTTTCCAATCCGGCATATACCGTTCCACCTCAGCGTAGAACGCCGGAGAATGATCCGGGTGATGCATGTGCGCAAGCTCATGAACAACGATATATTCCACACATTCCTTGGGGATCATGGCCAGGTTTGAGGCCATGGAGATCGTCCCTGTGGAAGGACGACACGAGCCCCATCGGGACTTCATGTCCTTGATTGTCACCCTTTGGATATTCGGGATGCGCATCCGCATCTGATAGGTAACAAAATAGTCATTGAGTAGATCTTTCAGCTTTTCCAGCCGATACTCCACAAATGCCTGGCCCGTGGGGATACCGTTTTCTCCGAGTGTTACCCATTCTCCAAAGAGCAGGTGCTCCTCGCCCGCAGCATAGGAGGGATGAAAATCCGACACCTTCGGGGCATGCTCTCTGAGCCATTCTCGGTTTTCGTCAAGAAATCGCATGATATGACTCTTCGTTGCCCAAGGCGGTATGGTCAGGGAAACCTCATCTCCATTCGCATGCACGCGCAGCGAAAGACGTACGGCATTGCTCCTGTTGACCGCGTGAATGATGAAATCATCATACCGGAAATACATGTCGCATGCCCTCCTTTGTCGATCGAAGTATGCCCTCCCATCTGGGCCAATCCCTCTCCATGCCTGTCAGCCGCTCCCAGAACGCTCGATTGTGCGTCGGGCACCGCAGATGATTGAGCTCATGGAGGATGACCTCGTCAATCACCTCCGTAGGCATCCAGCAAAGCGCGGGATTGAGCCGGATATGGCGGGCAGACGCAAGGCATTTGCCCCATGCGCCGCCCGGGCAGTCAAGAGACCACGTGACCTCCCTTTCCCCAGCAAGCGCAAGGAGCGATGCAAACCGCGTTTCCACATAGGTCTGCAGTTTTTCTCTGGCATAGACTCGCATCTGCGGAGTTGAAAGACCTTGGGGTATCGCTTCCCCAACGATCGCCGGAGCGGCATGCTTGCCTTCCTCCCAGCCTGTGAGAAAAGCCTCCGCACTGTCATCCGGGCTCCCCAAAGGAAGGTAGAGGATAAAAAAAGCCTTCGACTTTCTCTCCAGCCGAACGGCATCCAGCACTTCCCTGTACAGGACACGGACAGTGGCCTCTCCAAGCTTTGCCTTCTCCGTCACGTCCTGCACCGTCCTTCCTTGCCTGCTCTTATAATAGGAAGTCTAACAAAGTCCGTTTATCCTGTCAAACCCGGTTCGGTGCCTCCGTGCGGCTTACCGCAAATGCCGGAGCATTCATTACACGTTTGTATGTATATATCCCCATATCTTTGTCACGCATACCCGAAGACAACAGGCAAAAATACCAGGAAAATACAAAAAGCGCGTTGACAGTTCTTTTTGCGGTCTGTATCATCTGCATCAATTCCATATCACACGCGATGAAGTGAAGGAGTAAGCAGGAATTTCTTCTCAGAGAGATGCCGGGTGCTGCAAGGCATCGAAGAAAGACTGCCGAACTGGTCACGGAGCGGCTGCTGCGAAAGCAAGGCAAAGTAGTAGCAGACGGGAACTCCCGTAACAGAGTTAGGTGTGTTGGCACTGAAGGTGCATCCTGCGGGATGAAGAAGAGTGGTACCGCGGAAGCGTTTCTTTCTTACGCGCGGCGTAGATGAAGAATATATATGCTTTCGTCTCTTTGCTATCGTTGATAACATAGGACTAAAGCATTTTGTTATGCGTCCCGCAAAGGTGGAAACTTTTCCTCCTTGAGACCAGAGGAAACAATGCCGCTTCCCCGTTATCGCTCCTACCCCGGAGCTGACCCCATCATTATCACGGAGGTATATCATGATCAACAGCGCAAAGTATACCCGACAGTTTTTCCCGGTAGCGCATCCCACCCGCAAGTGGGCTGACAAGACCTATATCGATCATCCGCCGACCTGGTGCTCCGTCGATCTTCGCGACGGCAACCAGTCCCTCATCATTCCTATGAGTCTGGAAGAAAAGCTAGAGTTCTTTACTCTGCTTGTGGAGGTCGGCTTCAAGGAAATCGAGGTTGGCTTCCCGGCTGCCTCTGAAACCGAATATACCTTCCTTCGCACCCTCATCGAGAAGAATATGATTCCCGACGATGTCACCGTGCAGGTGCTCACCCAGAGCCGCGAGCACATTATCCGGAAGACCTTTGAGGCCGTGAAGGGCTGCAAGAACGCCATTATTCATCTCTATAATTCCACCTCCCTGGCCCAGCGCGAGCAGGTCTTCCGCAAGTCCAAGGAAGAAATCATTAAGATTGCCACCGACGGTGCGGAACTGTTTGAAAAGATCGCCAAGGAGACCGGCACCAACTACCGCTATGAGTACTCGCCCGAGTCCTTTACCGGCACCGAGCCCGAGTTCGCCCTGGAAATCTGCAATGCCGTCCTTGATGTGTGGAAGCCTACAGCAGACCGCAAGGCCATCATCAATTTGCCCGTCACCGTGGAGCTCTCCTCCCCGCACGTCTATGCCGACCAGATCGAATACATGTGCGACAATCTCAAATACCGTGAGAATGTCGTGGTCTCGCTGCACCCGCATAATGACAGAGGCTGTGCAGTCGCGGACTCCGAGCTGGGCATGCTCGCCGGCGCGGACCGCATTGAAGGCACGCTCTTCGGAAACGGCGAGCGCACCGGCAATGTGGATATCATCACCCTAGCCCTGAACATGTATGCCCAGGGTGTAGAACCCGGACTGGATTTCACCAACATGCCGCGCATCGCCGAGCTCTATGAGCGCGTAACGCGCATGCACGTCTATGACCGTCAGCCCTATGCGGGCAAGCTGGTGTTTGCCGCCTTCTCCGGATCGCATCAGGATGCCATCGCCAAGGGCATGAAGTGGCGCGAGGAAAAGCAGTGCGACACCTGGACCGTGCCTTATCTGCCCATCGACCCCAACGATGTGGGCCGAGAATACGAGACCGATGTCATCCGCATTAATTCTCAGTCCGGCAAGGGCGGTATCGGATATCTCCTGGAACACAATTTCGGTTATATCCTGCCTGCCAAGATGCGCGAGGATGTCGGCTACGCCGTCAAGCATGTCTCTGACATCGCCCACGCGGAGCTCTCGCCCCAGGAAGTGCTTCAGGTCTTTACCGACACCTATGTCAATGTGAATGCTCCCGTGGAACTCATCGACTTCCACTTTGTACGCAATCCTGACATTCATGTCACCCTCACCGCTGTCATTGACGGCGAGCAGGTGGAGCTCACTGCACAGGGCAACGGTCGTCTGGACGCCGTGTCCAACGCCCTTTGCCAGAAGCTCCCGATCACCTTCTCCGATCTGACGTATGAGGAACATGCCCTCACCAACAGTACCCAGTCCGAGGCTATCACCTACGTGAGCATCACGCTTCCCGGCGGAAAAAAGGTCTGGGGCGCCGGCATCCACGAGGATATCATCACCTCGTCCATCCGTGCACTGTTCTCTGCTATCAACCGCAGTATCTGTGAAAGCAACACACAAGGGGGAAAATAATCCATGGGTATGACGTTTACGCAGAAGATTCTCGCCGCACATGCGGGGCTGGAATCCGTGGAAGCCGGCCAGCTGATCCAGGCCAAGCTTGACATCGTTCTGGGCAATGATATCACCACGCCTGTGGCCATCAACGAGTTCACCAAGGCCGGATTCAGTGATGTCTTTGACAAGGACAAGATCGCCATCGTGCTGGATCACTTTGTTCCCAACAAGGATATCAAAGCTGCCGAGCAGTCCAAGCAGTGCCGCGACTTTGCCTGTGCGCACTGCGTAAGTCACTTCTTCGATGTGGGCAAGATGGGCATTGAGCACGCCCTCCTTCCCGAGCAGGGCATTGTCACTGCCGGCGACTGCATCATCGGTGCGGACAGCCACACCTGTACCTACGGTGCCCTCGGTGCTTTCTCCACCGGCGTGGGCAGCACCGATATGGCCGCGGGCATGGCCACCGGCAAAGCCTGGTTCAAGGTACCCTCCGCCCTGCGCTTCCATCTCACCGGCAAGCTTCCGGCTAACTGCAGCGGCAAGGACGTCATCCTCTCCATCATCGGAAAGATCGGCGTGGACGGTGCGCTCTACAAGAGCATGGAGTTTGACGGCGAAGGCGTAGCCTCCCTGACCATGGATGACCGTCTGTGCATCTGCAACATGGCTATCGAAGCCGGCGCCAAGAACGGCATCTTCCCGGTGGACGATGTGACACTCGCCTACCTCAAGGGCCGCAGCGAACGCGAGCCCGTCTTCTACGAAGCCGATCCCGATGCCGTGTACGACGAGACCTACGAGATAGACTTAAGCCAGATCACCCCCACCGTTGCCTGCCCGCACCTGCCGGAGAATACGCATCCCGCAAGCGAGCTTGGCGACATCAAGATTGATCAGGTAGTCATCGGCAGCTGCACTAACGGCCGCATGGAGGACATGGAAACCGCCTATCGGATCCTCAACGGCAAAAAGATCGCCAACGGCGTGCGCTGCATCATTATCCCCGCCACCATGCAGATCATGCGTGAGTGTGTCGAGCGCGGCTATGTGACCGCATTCATCGACGCCGGTGCTGTCGTCTCCACACCCACCTGCGGTCCCTGCCTGGGCGGCTATATGGGCATCCTTGCCGCCGGTGAGAGATGCGTAGCCACCACCAACCGCAATTTCGTCGGCCGCATGGGCCATGTGGAGAGCGAAGTCTATCTCGCAAGCCCCGCAACCGCCGCGACCAGCGCACTGACGGGCTACATCACTGCCCCCAAGGAGGAAATCGCATGAACACGCACGGAAAGGTTTTCAGATATGAAGACAACGTCGATACCGACGTCATCATCCCGGCCCGTTACCTGAACACAGCCAACGCGGCAGAGCTCGCCCTGCACTGCATGGAGGATATCGATCCCGAGTTTGTCCACAAGGTGCAGCCCGGTGACGTGATCGTGGCCGGATGGAACTTCGGCTGCGGCTCCTCGCGCGAGCATGCCCCGCTGGTCATCAAGACCTGCAAGACCGGCTGTGTCATCGCAAAGAGCTTTGCCCGTATCTTCTACCGCAACGCCATCAATATCGGTCTGCCCATCCTGGAGTGCGAGGCTGCGGCCAACGAGATCCAGGCTGGCGATGAGGTGCACGTGGACTTTGATACCGGCATCATCCGGGATGTCACCACCGGCAAGGAATATCAGGCACAGCCCTTCCCCGATTTCATTCAGAACATCATCACCAAGGGCGGCCTGCTCGCATCACTCAAGGAGGCACAGTAATGATTAAGCACATCGCACTCCTCCCCGGCGACGGCATCGGCCCTGAAATCGTCGCGGAGGCTGTCAAGGTTCTGGACCGTGTAGCCGAGAAGTTTGGACACACCTTTAACTACACCGAGGTCGATATCGGCGGCTGCTCCATCGACCGCCACGGTGTCCCGATCACCGACGAGGGCATGGCTACCTGCAAGTCTTCCGACAGCGTGCTTCTGGGCGCGGTGGGCGGACCCAAGTGGGACAGCTGTCCTCCGGCCATTCGTCCGGAAAAGGCCCTGCTCGCAGTGAGAAAGGAGCTGGGACTCTTTGCCAATCTGCGTCCAACCCGTCTTTTCCCGCAGCTGGCCAGTGCCTCCCCCCTCAAGGAGGAGGTCATCGGAAACGGCATTGATCTGCTCATCGTGCGTGAGCTGACCGGTGGTGTCTACTTCGGCCAGAGAAAGACTGAGGAAGTGGACGGCGAGCTGGTTGCAACCGACATCATGCCCTACAGTGAGCATGAAATCGAGCGCATCGGCCGCGTGGCCTTTGAAACCGCCATGAAGCGCGGAAAGCGCCTGGCCTCCGTGGATAAGGCCAATGTATTGGATACCTCCCGCCTGTGGAGAAAAACTATGCACAGGCTCTCCGAGGAGTATCCCGAGGTCACCTACAGTGATATCCTCGTGGACAATACCGCCATGCAGCTCATCCGCAATCCCGGACAGTTCGATGTGCTCGTGACTGAAAACATGTTCGGCGATATCCTCTCCGATGAAGCCTCCATGCTCACCGGATCCATCGGCATGATGCCTTCCGCCTCCCTCTCCTCGGGAACGCTGGGCATGTATGAGCCCATCCACGGCTCCGCGCCGGACATCGCGGGACAGAACATCGCCAATCCCTTGGGCACCATCCTCTCCGGCGCCATGATGCTCCGTTACGCCTTCTCCCTGAGTGAGGAAGCAGACGCCATCGAGAGCGCAGTCAACAAGGTACTCGACCTGGGCTACCGCACCACAGACATCATGCAGGAGGGCTGCAAAAAGGTCTCCTGCTCCGAGATGGGCGATCTGGTGGCACAGCAGCTGTAAAAAAGCGCAAAAGAAAAATGCAGGTTGCGTCCTGCATTTTTCTTTTGCCTTTTTTACACGCGGCCCAGGTCCATGGACTTGTCACCGGAAGCATTGGCACCGAAGACATAGTCATTGCCGGGAAGAATCGCATTGAGAAGCACGCCCACCAGAGAGGCCACAGCCAGACCGGAGAGGGAGATGGTGACGGAACCGATGTTGAAAGCGATCGCGCCTGCGGAGGAGAAGGAGATGCCCAGGGACAGGGACATGATCAGAGCGGCAATAATGACATTGCGGCTCTTGGTGAAGTCCACCTGGTTTTCCACCACATTGCGCACACCGACAGCGGAGATCATTCCGTAGAGAATGAGGGAAACGCCGCCGATGGTCGCAACCGGCATGCAGTGCACGAGCGCTGCAAACTTCGGGCAGAAGGAGAGCACGGCCGCGATGCAGGCGGCAATGCGGATAACCTTGGGATCATACACCTTGGTGAGGGCAAGCACGCCGGTGTTCTCGCCGTAGGTCGTGTTGGCAGGGGCACCGAAGAGGGCGGCCATGGTGGTGGCAAGACCGTCACCGAGCAGGGTGCGATGCAGTCCGGGATCTTCCACAAAGTTCTCACCGACAGTGGAGGAGATCGCGCAGACGTCGCCAATATGCTCCATCATGGTAGCCAGGGAGATCGGGACCATGGCGATAAGTGCGGAGATGATCAGGGAACCGTTGGCACCGGAGAAGAGGGAGAAGACCGTCTCTTCCGCCTTGATCGGGAAGCCGATCCAGGCCGCCTCACGCACCTCGGTGAAATCCACAAGGCCGCACAGGGCAGCGACGGCATAGGATCCAACCACGCCCAGAAGAATCGGGATGATCTTGATCATGCCCTTGCCCCAGATATTGCACACCACAATGATGGCAACAGCCAGGATCGCAATCCACCAGTTGTTCGCGCAGTTGTCCACGGCGCTGGAGGCCAGGTTGATACCGATGCAGATGATGATGGGGCCGGTCACGATCGGCGGGAAATACCGCATGACCTTGGACGGGCCGAAAGCCTTAAAGAGGAAGGAAACCAAAACGTAGATGAGGCCGGCGCAGGCCACACCGATGCCGGCATAGGGTATCCATCCGTTTCCTGTGATCCCCTGGCCCTCGGCCATGGTCTTCACAGCGGCATATCCACCCAGGAACGCGAAGGAGGAGCCCAGGAATGCGGGGACCTTGCGGCCGGTAATCAGGTGGAACAGGAGTGTGCCAAGACCTGCCAAAAGCAGGGTGGTTGCTACATCCAGGCCTGTGAGCGTGGGGACCAGCACCGTCGCTCCAAACATGGCGAACACGTGCTGAAAGCCAAGGAGTGCGTACTTGCCTACGGAAAGCTTTTCTGATTTTTTGGACATACCGTACTTCCTTTCCTCTGTTAAACTCTGGTAGTAGTGAAGTGATCTATTGAAAGCAGTTGCCTGCGATCAACCGAGTTCATAGAGCGCAACGTTGTCCTCCCCATCCAGCTCCTGTACCTTGACCCCCACGCGCTCCAAGCGGGAGGTTGGAATATTCTTCCCGACAAAGTCGGGCCGGATCGGGAGCTCGCGGTGTCCCCTGTCCACGAGGACAGCGAGGCGTACAGCCGCGGGTCTTCCAAGGTCCATGACGGCCTCCATCGCCGCGCGGGCCGTGCGTCCGGTATAGAGGACATCGTCCACGAGGATCACCGTCTTTCCGGTGATGTCCACCGAAATGCTGGTGCCATCCAGTCGGGGCGTATCCGCGATGCGTGTCAGATCATCCCGATACAGGGAGATATCAACCTCTCCCACCGGAAGCCTGACCGCTTCGTATCTTTCGATCAGATCGGCGAGCCGTCCGGCAAGCGGAATGCCTCTTCGCCGGATACCCACAAGTACTGCATTGCTGAGCGGTTCAATCTGTTCAATCATCTCATGGGAGATACGGGCCAGCGCCCTGTTCATGGCGGCGGCATCCATAATCTGTGCCTTGGCAGTTGTCACCTTCTGCGTCTTCCTTTCATTGCATACAAAATGAAAGCGCCCTTCCCGCAGGAAAAGGCGCATAAACACATGCTTTGCTTGCACTGTCCAGCCTTTTCAGCCTCACGGGACTGCATTAAAGGATGTCCGGTAACCGGCAGGAAGGATAGCATATCGCCCCGGGTTTGTAAACCCGCCCGTTTTCCTTGTTGCGCCTCGTTTGCGCCCTCCAGGACAGCTTTTTCTTCTTTCTGTCAACCTCTTCGCGCCTATGCATCTGCCCGCACACATCCATCTTCCTATGCCAAGGTCCGTACCGTAGCGTCAGGAATCTCCTTCTGTCCCATCACATTTTTCTCCTTGACAGCATCTTTCCGTTGTACTATTCTTGTTCGCGAAATGCAGAAAAAAAACATTCTGTGTTTCATGGATGTTGCACCGCTGCATGCCGAGCAATTGAACGTGCAACCGGGGTATCAAAGGAGCCATGGTTTTATATGCCACAAATTACATTTCAGCCCATGATGGAAAGTCGGCCCATTCGGGATATCGCTTATGAGGTTCTCCGTCACGGCATCATCACGGGCGAAATTCCCGCGGGAGAACGCATCGTCGAGACCGAATACGCCGCAAGACTGTACATCAGCCGCACGCCCCTGCGCGAAGCGCTTCGTCGGCTTGAGCGCGACGGCCTGGTCGAATATGAGATGCGTCGCGGTGTCATGGTGCGCGCCTTCACCTTGAACGATGTGGATGAGATCTACACCATCCGCAACGCCATGGAGATGCTCACCCTTCCCGCCATCATCCAGAAGGCCACAAGCGATGATATCGCGTCTTTGCGCAAGAAGCTCGCCGAGATGGATACGCTCATCAGCCGCAATGATATCGATACCCTCTCCCCGCTCACGCGTGCCTTCCACTCCCAGCTCACGCAGATCTGCGCCCAGAAGCGCATCCTGCGCGTGATCGAAAGTCAGGACGAATACATCACCCGGTTTTCCGGCATGGCCATTCGCCAAGTCGAAAATCTGGTCGAATCCCACAAGGAGCACTATCAGCTTGTCGATCTCGTCGAAAAGCGAGATCTCGAGGGCTTCCGCAAGCTGACCGAGCATCACATTGAGGACAGCAAGCGCCTGTGTCTGAAGGCACTGCGCGAACAGTACAAGGAGCAAAACCGCGGATGATTCCGGAAAAACGCCCAGAGAATATCATCGGAAACTATCACACGCACACCAGCCGCTGCCATCACGCCTACGGCGAAGACCGGGAATTTGTAGAAGCCGCAATCCAGGCAGGCTATGCCTCCCTCGGATTTTCCGACCATACGCCCTGGCCCTATCGCACAGGACATGTCAGCGGCGTTCGCATGCTACCGGAGGAATTGGACGGCTATATAGCCAGTGTAAAGGACCTAAGGGAGCATTACAGGGACAGCATTCGCATCCATCTGGGATTGGAGGTCGAATACCTCCCCGAGTACCTCGACTGGATGCACGAAATGCGGGATCGCGGCATCGAGTATTTCATCATGGGCCAGCACACGCTGGGTAGCGAGGAGAACGAAATCTATACCGCACGCGCCTGTGTGGAGGACGATGCTGTCCTCCGGTATGCCGATATCTGCTGCGAAGGCATACGCTCCGGGCTCTTCTCCTACATCTGTCATCCCGATCTCTTCATGGACCGCAGACGTGATGAGGATTTCAGCCCCGCCTGCATGGAGGCCGCCGACCGTATCGTCCAAGCCTGTCAGGAAATGCATATACCGCTGGAGTATAACCTCCTCGGCGTGCTTAGCCATGTGGAGGACAATCCGCGCGGCTATCCCTCCCGCGCCTTCTGGGACTACGTGAGCCGCTATGATGTCCCGGTGATCATCGGTGTGGATGCGCATGAGCCCTACCATCTCACCCATCCCCAGACGCGGAAGATCGCCGAGGACAGGATACGTGAGCTTGGCATGAAGCTCATTACCCGTCTTCCCATGGACGATGATATGTAATGCCAAAGAAAAAGCAGACTGAAAGTTTCAGTCTGCTTTTTCTTTGGCAAGAAATTAGCCAATCACCCACAGCACGAGAGACAGAACAACAAAGACAGCAGCAGAAATCTTGGTACCAAGCTGCAGCTTGCTCTCCACAGCCGCCGCCTTTGTCTTGGACATATTGGAAGTCACCTCTCCGGCGATCGAGCCCAGGCCCTGAGCCTTACTGGACTGCAGAAGAACGGTAACAATCATAAACAATGCTGCAAGAATGACAAGAATAGAAAGTACAATCGTCATGGTATAAAACCCCCTCAAAGCGTACCGGAAGATAGTATCACAGGTATGCCGAAAACGCAAGCCTTTTCTTTTCCTCTTCCTCCGGCCTTATCGTACAGCCTCAGGGCTGCTTGCCGATATAGGCGAGGATACCGCCGTCCACATACAGGATATGGCCGTTGACGAAGTTGGAGGCATCACTGGCCAGGAAGACAGCGGGACCACCGAGGTCCTCTGCCTCGCCCCAACGTCCGGCAGGCGTCTTGGCGATAATGAAGGAATCGAACGGATGGCGGGAACCGTCGGGCTGCTTTTCGCGCAGCGGCGCGGTCTGGGGCGTTGCGATATAGCCCGGTCCGATGCCGTTGCACTGAATGTTGTACTCGCCGTATTCCGAGGCGATGTTGCGGGTGAGCATCTTCAAGCCGCCCTTGGCAGCAGCGTAGGCGGAGACGGTCTCGCGGCCCAGTTCGGACATCATCGAGCAGATGTTGATGATCTTTCCGTGGCCCTTCTTGATCATGGAAGGAATGACAGCCTTGGAGACGATGAAGGGGGCGTTGAGGTCGACATCGATGACCTGACGGAACTGCTCCGCGCTCATCTCGACCATCGGGATGCGCTTGATGATGCCCGCGTTGTTGACGAGAATGTCGATCACGCCGACTTCTTCCTCAATCTTGGCAACCATGGCCTGGACCTGCTCCTCATTGGTGACATCGCACACATATCCGTGTGCGGTGATTCCCGCATCAGCGTAGGCCTTCAGACCCATGTCCACCTTTTCCTGGTTGATATCATTGAAAACAACGGTTGCGCCTGCGCCGTGCAGTGCGCTGGCAATGGCAAACCCGATACCGTAGCTCGCGCCGGTTACCAGTGCGACTTTGCCTTCCAGAGAAAACAGATTGCTCATTTTACTTTACCTCCATTACATCAAGTCCTGCATGGCAATGCCATCCATGTCGTCAAAGTCCTGATTCTCGCCGCACATGCCCCAGATAAAGGTATAGGCGCGGGTGCCCACACCAGAATGGATCGACCAGGAGGGCGAGATCACCGCCTGCTCGTTGCGCATGATGATGTGCCGTGTCTCATTGCCTTCGCCCATGAGATGAACGACAAAGGCATCTTCCGGCATATCGAAATACAGATAGACCTCCATGCGCCGGTCATGGGTATGACAGGGCATGGTGTTCCACACGCTGCCGGGATTGAGGGTGGTCATGCCCATCACCAGCTGACAGGACTGCACCTGACCGGGCAGAATGTACTTGCGGATCGTCCTGGAGTTCGCTTCCTCCTGGCTGCCCAGCTCGGCGTGGACGCAGTCCTCGGGACGGATGTACACCGTCGGATAGCTGGTGTGCGCAGGGCAGGAATTGAAATAGAAGTGCGCGGGCTCATCAGGATTCACGGAGGCCAGGGCAATCTCCTTGGATCCGCGTCCCACATAGATACCGTCGCGATGGCGCAGGGTATATACCTCGCCGTCCACTGTCACGGTGCCCTCGCCGCCGATATTGATGATGCCAAGCTCGCGGCGCTCCAGAAAATACTCCGCGCGAAGCTCTTCCCCGGCATCCAGTGTCAATACCTTGGTGACAGGGACGGCACCGCCGGTAATGATACGGTCAATATGGCTGTAGACCATCTTCACCGTGTCGGGCGTAAAGAGATCCGTGATCAAAAACTCGCTGCGCAGCCGCTGTGTGTCATAGAGCTTTACATCGCGAGGGGAACTTGCCGTGCGCAGTTCCATAGAAAAGCACCTCCGTCTTTCATATGCATAATGTACCCGGATAGATGATGTCCGTGTCCTGCGTGACACAGACGCTCAAACGTTCTGTCTTCAACGTTTTCGCTAACATTGTAGCGCAACCGCCCCGCTTTGGAAAGTGCAGAATTGCCTGTTTTCTTATCATTTTCGCCATCTTTAGTCCGCGGCAAGGAACGTGCGCAGGCGATTTCGATTGGTCCGGATGTTGGGCACGATGACGGACATTCCGCTGACATTCTCCACCGAATAGGTCCCGGGATACGGCACCGTCATCGTCGATATCTCTGCGTTGCTGCAGCGGATCGCCATGGGAATCAGCCGGATCACGTCGCCAAGGGATAAATCGGTCGTGACCGCATCAAGGTTTTCCGTAACCAGGCGTGTCATCTCCGTAAGCGAAAGTCCCATCACCTTGTGATATGCGGCCTCTATCACCTTACGCTGCCGCTCGGT
>JAFUZB010000156.1 GCA_017476845.1 Clostridia bacterium | reverse complement strand
GCTTTCTGTGATCTTCTCGCCTTGGACCATATTTGTGGTATAGACTTTGAGCATAAGATTCTCCCTTCTCTTCAGGGTGCTAAACCACCCTGCGCTTGCTGCATGGTAGCTTAGCATGCACGCATAGCGCCGTCAATAGATAGGTTTAACGTTAAACTATTAGAAGGAAACGAAGGGGAGCCGAAGGGCTCCGACTCCCCTTTGTTCCCCTTATATCCGAAAAAGCTTTCTCGCGTTTTCCGTTGTCGCGCGGGCCACTTCCTCTGTGCTTATCCCGCGAAGTTCCGCGATCTTAGCACAAATAAAGCGCACATTGGCCGGTTCGTTTCGGCCACCCCGCACAGGCTCGGGCGCCATATACGGGCTGTCTGTCTCGATGAGGAGACGGTCCAGCGGAACGCGCTGGGCTGCCACGGTCAGCTTTCTGGCATTTTTGAAGGTCACAGGCCCTGCAAAGGATATATGATATCCCAGTTTCAGATATTCCTGCGCCGTCTCCCAGCTTCCCGAAAAGCAGTGCATGATTCCGCCGGAAAGATATTTTCGATTCGCCTTCATGAGCGCCAGCATGTCCGCATGACTGTCGCGCACATGAAAACAGGCAGGAAGATCATATCGGCAGGCAAGCTCCATCTGTGCAATACAGGCATCTGCCTGTATCTCCCTTGCGGGATTGGTTTCCCAGTGATAATCCAGCCCGATTTCCCCAACCGCGCGCACCTCCGGCCTGCGAAGGAGCGCTTCGATTTCGTCCATCTGTGTATCATACCCCTGTGCATGCTCGGGATGAATCCCTACAGCGGCACAGCTTCCCGGATGTACAGCTGCAAAGGCAACGGCTGCCCGGCTGCTATCCAGGTCATAGCCGATGACCGCACAGTGGGCAACCTCTGCCTCCAGCATACGCCCGTAGGCCGCTTCGGCATCCTGCGCAAAGGACGGATCATTGAGATGACAATGAGTGTCAAACAGGACCATCAGCTGATCACCGCGCCGTCATCCATGCCTTCCTCCACCGTAAGCAACTTCAGCTTGCTGTCGTCCCCAGTGGCTGCACACAGCACCATGCCCTGGGACTCATATCCGGCAAGTTTGGCGGGCTTGAGATTGCTCACCAAAACCACCTGCTTGCCCACCATCTCCTCAGGCGTATACCAGGCAGCAATGCCGCTGAGCACCTGACGCTGACCGTCAGGGCCGAGGGAGAGCTGCAGCTTGAGCAGCTTCTTGCTCTTTTCCACCTTCTCGCAGGCGATGACACGCGCCACCTGCAGCTTGACCTTGGCAAAATCATCGATGGAGATCTCCGCGGGATATTCCACCTCATGATGGGACTTTCCGGCAGGTTTCTTTTCTTCCCCCTTCGGTTCCGCTTTTTTCGGCTCTTCCTTGGGCGCGTCGCGCTCAAGCTCTTTCTGAATATCCAAGCGCGGGAACAGGGCCTCTCCCTTATGGACACGGGTGCCGGCGCGCAGACGGGCAAAATCGCCCTCCGCCACGGATACCCAGGTCTTCAGCGCTTCCTCCTCCAGTCCGAGCTGTGCAAAGATGCGTTCAGGCGTTCTGGGCATCACAAATCCCACCATCACGGCCACGCGGCGCACGCACTCTGCAAGCGTGTAGAGTACGGTAGAAAGCCTTTCCTTACCTTCCTCGCTCTTGGCCAGAATCCATGGAGAGGTAACGTCAATATACTTATTGCAGTCTCCGATGAGCTGCCAGATCTCACTAAGTGCACTGGAAAACTGGAACGCGTTGACGCTGTTTTCTACCTTGCCGGGCGTCTCCAGGGCTTCCTGCCAGAGGGTCCTGTCCACATCCTCCACCTTGCCCAATTCCGGAAGCGTCCCGTCATAATACTTTTCAATCATCGCGACGGTACGGCTGACAAGATTGCCCAGGTCGTTGGCAAGGTCCGCATTGATACGGGTGAGCATGGACTGCAGGGTGAACTCGCCATCCGAGCCAAACGGCATCTCCCGCATGAGGAAGTAACGAACGGCATCGGAGGAATAACGGTTGCACAGCACCACGGGATCTACGACATTGCCTACCGACTTGCCCATCTTTTTCCCGTTGATCACAAGCCAACCGTGGCCGAAAATCTGCTTGGGCAGCGGTTCTCCAATGGCATGGAGCATAATGGGCCAGATAATGGAATGGAACCGGACAATCTCCTTGCCCACCAGGTGGACATCTGCCGGCCAGTATTTCCTATAGAGTTCATCGTGCTCGGTCCCAAAGCCCAGCGCCGAGATGTAATTGGTGAGCGCATCCACCCAGACATACACGGTATGCTTGCTGTCAAAGTCCACCGGGATGCCCCATTTGATGGACGTTCTGGAGACACACAGATCCTCCAGACCGGGCTTAAGGAAATTGTTGATCATTTCATTTGTGCGGCTCGGGGGCTGAATAAAGTCCGGATGCTCCTGGATGTACTGGATCATCCAGTCCTGGTACTTGCTCATACGGAAGAAATAGCTTTCCTCCTTGGCGCGTTCCACCGGGCGTCCGCAGTCCGGGCAGCAGCCGTCCTTGAGCTGCAGTTCCGTCCAGAAGGACTCGCAGGGCGTACAGTACCATCCCTCATACTCGCTCTTGTAAATATCTCCATTTTCATAGAGCTTGCGGAAAACGCGCTGCACGCATTCCACATGCCGCTGATCGGTGGTGCGGATGAAATCGTCATAAGAGATGTCCATCAGCTTCCACAGGTCCTTGATCCCGGCCACAATATGGTCAACGTAGGCCTGGGGTGTCACCCCTTTTTCTTTGGCTTTGCGCTCAATCTTTGCCCCGTGCTCATCGGTACCGGTCAGAAAGTACGTGTCATAACCGGTCAGCTTCTTAAAGCGTGCCATCGAATCAGCAGCCGTTGAGCAATAGGCGTGTCCGATGTGCAGGTTGTCGCTGGGGTAATAGATCGGCGTTGTGATGTAGAACTTTCCTCTTTCCTGCATAAAATACCTCCATCTTTTGGGTACAAAAAAAGCACCCGTTTGCAAGGGGCGGACAAAGCCGCGGTGCCACCCTCATTTATCACTCTGTGCCTTTTAACGGTCTGCCTCCGCCGCCGGCTCACCTTGGCTCACCGACAGAGCTCCGAAGCCATGTTCCTCCGCCTTCCGCGTCCGCCTCGCACCTTTTCAGCGGCTCTCTGTGCGCGTACAACGGCCTACTCTCTTCCTCATCGCCTAGATGGCATCATAGGCAATCCAGCGGCACTTGTCAATTCCTTTTTACAGCAAAAGTCCGGCAAAAGCCGGACTCATTGCTTCCGTATTGACCCAGGATGCCGGTGCCACCGTTTTTTCACCCGCTGCTAAGAACGGGCTGGTGCTCCGCTGCTGCTTGTTTGCCGTCCCCTAGCGTCTAGGACGGGGGCATGACAGCATCAACTAAGACAAGAGCTCCATTTAGTGAAGTGTGGGGAAAACCGGTAGACTGCCGCACACCCCAGGAACAACCTTGACTGTATTATAGGCAGGGCTGCCTAGCATGTCAAGAGGAAAATCCATCGAAAATGTCTTTAATTTGCTTCTTTTAGCCCATATGGGACAATTCAAGGCTAGTTGAAGGGCTATCTGGGAGCAAACGAAAACCTCATCAGAAGTGGTGTCCGCCGCCGCCATGAGACATGCCTCCCGAGGAGGTATGCATACCGGACCCTCGGCCTCCGCCGCCTCCGCCACCACCCCCGCCGTCTCCGTCGGGGATCCGGGTGCGTGTGACATGTTCCCGCAAAAACTGGGCTTCGTCCTGTTGAAGGTCAAGCTGTACGTTTTCGGGGCCTAAAGAGTATCGGTAGGTTTTTCCGCGCAGGGTATAGCGGGACAGAACCGTTGCAAACAGCGCGCCGCCGGCTGTAAATGCGCAAACCAGCGCTGCGAGAAATTCAAAGAGCGTCAGCTTGTTGTAAAGTCCTGTCAGGCGCTGTCCCGTGCGCACATCATAGCGGAAAGACCCTTCCTCTATGCCGGCTCTCAGAAAGCTCTTGAGTTTGTTCAGCTGGGAGAGCATCGCATTCCCATATCTTCCCGCACGAAGATCCTCATCTGCGCTGGAGAGCAGTTCCTCAATGCGATGGTCATTGAGATAATCGGCCATGGTCCCCGCTGTCGACAGGTAGTTAAACCGATTGGTCATATCCAGAAGGAAGAGGACGCCTGCCCTGTCTTCACCCATGCCAAAGCCCTGATCTTCATACCATGCATCCGCGTACGCAACCGTCACGCTGTCCGGTCCGCTGGGCACCGCATAGGTGGTGAGCACGCCGATGTCCATCTGGTATTTCACGCGCATCTCCTCAATGAGCTCCTCCATCTGACGGATTTCCGCGGGTGTGTAGAGACCTGCATCATCCTCCACGAGCAGGTGATCCGCGCTTGCCAGAG
>JAFUZB010000155.1 GCA_017476845.1 Clostridia bacterium | reverse complement strand
CCTAGAAATTCCATACTTCCGGCTTCTGAGCTGTGTGTGGGTGCTCAGGGCCTGCATAAACCTTCAGCTTCTTGAACATCTGACGTCCGAGTCTGCCCTTAGGCATCATGCCCTTTACAGCGTGCATGATGATCTCTTCAGGCTTCTTAGCTCTCATCTCTCCGAGTGTAGTCTCTTTGAGTCCGCCCGGATAACCGCTGTGTATCTTGTAGACCTTGTCAGATTCCTTCTTGCCTGTTACAGCTACCTTCTCAGCGTTGATAATGATGACATAGTCACCGGTATCTGTGTTTGGGGTGTAGATCGGCTTGTTCTTGCCGCGCAGGATGTTGGCAACCTGGCTGGCCACACGGCCGAAAACCTGACCCTCGGCATCTACGACATACCACTTGCGCTCGATGTCGGCTGCCTTCGGCATATAAGTCTTCAAAGGAAACTCCTCCTTGAGCATAATGAACGGTTCGCTTTCGCATGATGGTCACATGCTCCAGCTGGTGTACATAGCTTCCGGGGCTGGCGGATTCTAAATACCATCAGTCATTCTACAGGAACGGTCGGGTTGTGTCAACCCTGTAAATCCCGTTTTTGGGGCTTTTTTCCATACTTTTTTCCGATTTTTCGAAAAATCCGGGGCATGGGCCGGGCATCGGTCTATGAAAGGGAGGGGATGGCATCTGTGTCCGTTCCTTGACGGGACAGAATGCTATGCCTACAATAGGATGTACCTGCACCCTGAAGGAGGTTTTGAGGAGTGGATAAGTGGGACAAGCGCTTTATGGATATGTCACACCAGATCGCCACATGGACCAGCTGCGCGCGCCCGGGACGTGCGATCGGATGCGTGATTGTCAAGAACAAGCGTATCATGACAACCGGATACAATGGAGCTCCCTCCGGATTGAAAACGTGCGCCGAGCGCGGCGGGTGTCTGCGCGAAAAGCTGCAGATTCCGAGTGGCACCCGCTCCGAGGTCTGCTATGCGACGCATGCAGAGCAAAATGCCATCATCCAGGCGGCCAGGCTCGGTGTCAGTATTGACGGAGCCACGCTTTACTGCACCCATCAGCCCTGCTCGATCTGTGCAAAGATGATTATCAATGCCGGCATTCGCAGGGTGGTGTATCAGGAGGGCTATCCGGATGCCTTCAGCCGTGAGCTTCTCTCGGAGGCCAATATTGACCTGGAGCGTTATGCAGAGGAGAAAGAGGCGTAACCTTACTTTTCGGGGTAGGGTTCATCGCCTACGCACCAGCCTCGCAGCTTGTTGACCGTGCGCGGCACGGCATCCTGACTGTTTTTCCACGGCTCATTCTGGAAGCGGTAGTCAAACTTGCGGATAAACCAGGAGACATCCTCCTGGATGCGGTCCATGTTTTTCTCCTCCAGCGTCATGAGCATATCGATAAAGGCCGAAGCCTCCTTGCTCCCCAGTTCCTCGAGAGAAACGCGGATCAGGTCCGCACAGTGCGGGAGGCATACGCCCTTGGAGGCGGTAAAGCGCTCGCGGAACTCCGTATCGTTCTTATAGAGATGGAAGAAGGTATGGAGATACCGATCCATATTTTCGTCGATACTGTTGCACATGATGCAGCTGTCTGCCATGGCAGTGAGCTCATCTGCCTGCGCACGTATCCTGTCCAGCCCCTTCTGCCCGTTTTTGGACAGTTTGCCAAGCGGAGCCTTGGCATAATCTCCCGCTGCGTGCCTGAGGGCATCGGCGGTTTTTTTCATGCGCTCCCGCGTGACCTGGGTGTGGCTCTCCAGCATGAGTGCGTGCCCGAGCCGGTTGCTCATGGCGTAGAGCATGGCATGATGCTGTCTGCAAAAGCCCAGATCATTGACCTGGATGCGGGTATCGGGCTCCATCACGGAAGCACCGAGGTAACGCTCGGCTTCGCCCAGTTCCGTCTTTCTGCGAAGAGCACAGAGCGGGCACTCGCCCTCCAGCTTAACGGCATCCCATACGGGGATGGTATCGATATGGTATCTCATCTTCCGCTCCTTTCCGTAGGATGCACACCCTCCTGCGCATCATTCAGGGCGAGGGTCAGGATCGCGGCGGCTACGCCGTCCTCTGTATTGGTCCGTGTGACATAGCGGGCAGATGCAAGTGCATCTTCAGTCGCATTCCCCATGGCGACTGAAATGCCGGCACGCTCGAGCATCGGCACATCGTTGGCGTTGTCCCCAATGGCCATGACGTGCTCCATGGGAATATGCATCCTCTTGGCCAGCGAGCACAGCGCACTGCCTTTATCCACCCCAGGCGCGTTAACCTCGATATTGTCATGCCAGGAAGAGGAGATCGAGAGGTCAGGGCAGAGAGTGAGGAGCTGGCAGCGGATCTCGGGGAGGGTGCCGCTTTCGTGCCTGTCCAGGATCACAAACTTGCTGGCGCCGCGCTTGGAGAGACGGAACAGGGTCTCCTGCTCGCGGTAGATATGTGTGCGCGTGCCCTTCCTCTGCATGTAGGTGCCCCAGGTCAGATCACTGACATCGGTGTCACCGGGAGATTGACGTACGATCAGATCATGATCGCAAAAGAGGCCAAAGGTGAGGGGCGTGGGGATGAGTACGCGAAGAATGCGGTGGGCTACGGCAGGATCAATATGATGGGTTTCCTGGAGGTCACCGAAGGGATGCATGACGGTTGCCGCGCCGTTCAGTCCGATGATGGCCGGGTCCAGTCCCGCATCCAGGGCGAAGAATGCAGCATCATCCACCAGCCTTCCGGAGGCAAACACCAGGGAAATCCCTGCGTGCACGGCACGCAGCAGCACAGCCTGATTGACAGGGCTCATCAGGGCAGGCTGACCGGGGAGCAGGGTGCCGTCCATATCCATGGCGATAAGCTGTACAGGGTTTTGGAGCATGGGAACAAAACCTTTCGAGGTGGAATGGGTCTCAGAAGGGGCAGGGCACAGAGAAAGACTTTCCGTCCAGATTCGGAAGCCTGCCCCCGGTATCCAGGACGAGCGAGGTGGCGCAGAGCATAAGCTTTCCCTGGGCATGCATCTGCCGGTTAAAGGCCCTGTCGCCATACAGGTCGTCTCCGAGCAGCGGATGTCCCAGGGCGGCCATATGGGCTCGGATCTGGTGGGTCCGTCCGGTAATCAGGTGCACCTCAAGGCGAGTACATTGCCCCTGCACATCGAGCGTTCTATAGGCAGTCAGGATTTGCCTGGCGCGGGGGAGGGCTTTGTCGACGATACGGACTTTTCCGGCCTTGGCGTCCTTGAGAAGGTAGGCGCGGCACGTGGCCTCCGGGGGTTTCACGCTCCCGCGGACAAGACAGGTATAGCGCTTATCGAGGGTGCGGCGCCTGAAGACGTCTTCCAGGACAAGTGCGGATGCCTCATTCTTGGCAAAAAGCAAAAGCCCAGAGGTTTGGTTGTCCAGCCGATGACAGGGAACAGGCTGAAAGCTTCCGCCCACATGTCGCGCAGCGAGCTCTTTGACGGAAACACCGCCGCCGTCATCGGGCTCGACGGAGAACCCGGCGCGCTTGTTCACAAGCAGGACATCCGCATCTTCATACACGACATCCAGCGCAGGGGACGACGGTTCCATATAGAAGACGGTGACTTCCTGTCCCAAAAAGACACGGACATCGGGTTTGACGCGCTTTCCGTCCACCTTGACATCGCGGTGGGCAAAGACGGAACGCACCTGGGCATCGGAAAGCTCGGGGAGATAGCGGCGCACGAGTGCGTCGACACGGCTTCCGGAGAGCTGGTCGGGCAGGGAGAAGGAACGCATGGCCATGTCAGGAGCCTCCTCCGGAAAGAAATTCGGGCCACGGACGGATATGGCTGTGCATAAGCTGCAAACAGCTCACCATGGCCTGCGTGGGCTGGATGATGAGCTGAGAGGACACTGTATCGATCAGCGCTTCCTCTGGTGCCCCCTGTTTGCACAGTATGACCACATCGGATGCAATATCCTGGGCATCCATATCTTTTCTGACCGCATTTTGACAAAGCCCGGTCAGCATGAGGGAGAGATCGGTGACCGTGTCCCATTCGTCCATATCCGATTCAGGGTTCATGCTATAGATGGTCATGGGATAATGTTCCAGCTTGGGAAAAAACGGCGTGGGATCATAGACCCCGGGGTGGATGAGGACCATTTCGCCGCGGAAATAGGTGTAGTCAAAACCCGCCATCACGAGGTGGCGGATATGTGCGCTGTCGGTGATGAGCGCAAACAGTCGGCTGCGCATCTCCGAGAGGAACAGAGTGAAAGGAAGAATT
>JAFUZB010000154.1 GCA_017476845.1 Clostridia bacterium | reverse complement strand
TCATTCTTCCGGTGTGTGCCTGGCAGGACCATGCTTATTCCACACAGGTGGATTCCCGCATTCCCGATGTGATGGATGAAGGGGATGTGGCACGGGTCTGCGCATATGCCGGAGAGCTCGGACTGAAGGTCATTCTCAAGGTCATGGTCAACTGCCGCGACGGTTACTGGCGTGCCTATATTCGCTTCTTTGACAGCTATGTTCCCACCGAACCTCTGTGGAGCGACTGGTTTGCTTCCTATGGCCAGCATGCCCTGCGCGTGGCACAGATGGCTGAGGATAACCATGCGGACATGCTGTGCATTGGATGTGAGATGGTGGGAACGGACCACAGGGAGAAGGAGTGGAGGGAGATTGCCTATAGGGTACGAGAGGTCTATACCGGCCCTGTCACTTACAACTGTGACAAATACCAGGAGGACCAGGTTAAGTGGTGGGATGCCATGGATGTGATCTCCTCATCCGGTTACTATCCCATTGATGCGCTGCAGCCGAACTTTGACCGGATACGCCGCGTTGCAGAACAGTATGGCAAGCCATTTATGTTCATGGAGTGCGGCTGTCCGTCAAGGAAGATGAGCGAGTACCGCCCCAATGACTGGCGCTTTGGTGAAGGACTGAGCCTGGATGCCCAGGCTCAATGGTATGAA
This sequence comes from Clostridia bacterium, assembly GCA_017476845.1. GTDB lineage: Bacteria > Bacillota > Clostridia > Christensenellales > Aristaeellaceae > UBA2943. The sequence goes on along the minus strand of JAFUZB010000154.1, from coordinate 1,627 downwards.
GCCTTTGTCAGTGCACTTGAAGTCAACCCCTTTATCCGAGGCACCGGATGGTGGGACTGGAGCGCCACCAGACTCTATCCCGCGTATGCGGGCGCGGACAACAGCGGGTACTGTACCTTTGGAAAACCTGCCAACGATATTCTTGCAGCCTTTGCAAAGAGGCTGAGCGAGGGAAGAAGGTAGAAAACAGTATCGTCATATGCGAAGAAAGCGAAGACCACAGGCGGGTATCACCCGTATGTGGTCTTTTTGGTCAACATGTGAAGCTGCACATGGTTAATGGCTTGGCAAGAGCTTCATCTTTGCCTGCTTTTGGAAGAAAGCAACGCCATAGCATAGGATCTGTTCATAACCATCAAGCCCTTCCGCATACTTTTTCTGTGTGATTTGCTTCAAGGCCTTGTTGCAGTCGGCATTCAGGGAGGCTTTCTTCTTTGAAGTTTTGGCTTCCACGATGATGGCTCTTCGGTTCTTCCTGTCCTTCAGCAGAATATCTGGCCGGCCCAGGCCTTTCTCTTTGTTGGAATCGACCGCGTAGCCTCTGCCTACAAATACACCCGCAAGAAATGCGTGATAATAGTCCTCGTGATAATCATTGAAACTGATCGTATGCCACAGAAGGCTGGACAGGAGAGTGGAGGCACGTGTTTCGTCCTTTTCCCACAAGGATGCAATCAGCTCTTTGATGGCATCCGTGTTCACGGTGTCCGTAAAATATCTTACAACGGAATCCTGGAAAATCGAGGCAATCTCTTTGTTGGGTATCTTCAGGGAAACCGTATCTCCATCCTCATCAGGGTCAGCTTTGGTGATATATCCGGTCATCAGAAGGACGCTCCAGAGATTGTCCTCTGTGGAATGCAGCGTATCGTAGGTTAAGGTGTCCGAGATCGTCTGTACGATGGTTCCACCGTTGAGCAACCTTTCGAATTTACCGGAGACATCAAAATCTGTATGCTTGACAAAGGTGAGCAAAATGCTGTTATGGCTGGTGTTTTTCCAATAATTCTTGGGTTTGGCATCCTTTCTCTTTTTCAGCGCCGAGAGATAGTTGACGACATCCCATGGACAGTAGAGGAAACTGTTGCCAAAGAGATAGCCGTCATACCATTCCCGTATCATATCCGCTTTGTCTGTCCTGTCTGCGGTAGCAAGGATGGCTTTAACTTCATCATCGGAGAATCCGAAGTAATGTGAGAAATCTTCATCAAGAACAGAGTATGAAGCAAAGTTATTGGTACCGGTAAAGATACTTTCCTTTGCGATATGAAGGCACCCGGTAATCACGGCAAATTGGAGAAATGCGTTATCTTTAAGTGCAGTACTCATGATCCCTTTGATCACATCAAGCATCCGGGAATAATACTGATTCTGCGCAGTATCTTTTTCGCTTGCATTTGCAAGGGGAACATCGTATTCATCAATGAGCAGAATGACTTTTTTCCCATAGACAGCGTGCATCATGCGCATGATTGTCTTCAGGGAATTCTGCACATCGCTGGGGGAGCCTTTTTGTGCCTTAAGTCTTGCAAAGACTTCCAGGTCATCCTTGTCTATCGTGTCATGCTTACCGATGTCAGCGTTTGCTTTACATACATCCGCTATGATCGTCATCAGTTTGGCATAT
>JAFUZB010000153.1 GCA_017476845.1 Clostridia bacterium | reverse complement strand
TGCAGCCGTGAGCTGGGAGCTCGATGTCCCGGAGGACGGACTCTATGCCATTCATTTTAAGGTCCTTCAGAGCACCGATCCCGGTATGCCGAGCTACCGTCAGATCATGATCGACGGCGAGATCCCCTTTGAGGAAATGAAGCTCTACGCTTTCCCCTACGACAGTCACTGGTACGGGGATACGCTCAGGGACGCAGACGGGGTACCGTATCAGTTCTATCTGGAAAAGGGCACGCATACGCTGACCGCGACCGTCAAGCTTGGCCCATCGGCGAAATCATGCGCAGAACCGATAAGGACACGACGTATCTGGGCCGGGTACAGCGCGAGATTATCAAGATAACGGGATCCGAGCCCGACTACAACTACGAGTACGATCTGTACCGCACCATGCCCGAGCTGAGCGGACAGCTGACCTACCTGGCCGACCGCTTGGTGGAGAGTGCGGACCTTCTGGCTTCCATCTCCAACGAAACCACCTCCATGGAGAACAACTACCGGCAGATCATCGATCAGCTGCACTTCTTCGCGGAGGATGTCGACCGCATTCCAAAGGCCTTAAGTGACCTGGACAACGCGCAGAGCAACCTGGGGACCTACATTGCCTCCATCGAAAAGTGTCCCATGGCTATGGACTATCTGGTGCTCACCGCCCCGGATATGGCCTTTGATATCACCACCTCCAATCTCTGGCAGCGCATGGCGGTGACGGGAGAGAACTTCCTTGCCTCCTTCTCCAAGGATTACGACAGTGTCGGCCTTATTGTCGATGACATGCCTGAGGACAAGGACACCACCGTGCTCAACGTCTGGATTGCGCGCGGCACCGAGTGGGGCGAAATCCTCAAGGAATTGGCCGACGAGGACTTCACGCCCCGCACCGGCATCGTGATCAACCTGCACGTGCTGCCCACAGGACAGCTTTCCACAGGCTCGGTCAATACCATCATGCTCTCCGTAGCCAGCGGTACCGCACCGGACGTAGCCCTGAGCGTGGAATACAATCTGCCCAACGAGTTTGCCTTCCGCGAAGCCGTGGTGGATCTCTCCCAGTTCCCGGACTTTGAGGAAGTGGCCAGCAGCTTCTATGAGAGCAGCCTCATCCCCTTCCGCTACAACGGCGGCATCTATGCCCTGCCTGAGACCATGGACTTCACCTGCATGATCTATCGCCAGGATGTCCTCTCCGAGCTGGGCCTGGAGCTCCCGGAAACCTGGACTGACCTCTATCAGAAGGTACTGCCCAGGCTCTACGAAAACTCCATGAGTTTCTCTCTGCCCGTGGACACCTCCGTGTCCAGCAACTCCCCCGGCGCGCTGCGCGGCTTTACAATGCTTCTTTTGCAGATGGGCGGCGACTACTATCAGGGAGAGGGCGAAGCCTCCGGTCTGGACACGCCCGAAGCCTATCGTGCCTTCAAGGCCTGGACGGACATGTATGCCAACTACGAGATTGACGCGGAGAGCAACTTCTTCACCCGCATCCGTACCGGCACCATGCCCATCGGTATCGGCAACTTCACTACCTATATGCAGCTGATGACCTCCGCGCCCGAGCTCTACGGACGCTGGTCCATCGCCCCGGTCCCCGGCACCCTCCAGGAGGACGGCACCATCAAGCATGCCGTGGGCACCACGGCCTCCACAGCCAACATTATTCTCAGCCAGAGCGACAAGAAGGACGCCGCCTGGGAATTCCTGAAGTGGTGGTGTTCCGAGGAGGTCCAGACGCGCTACGGCCGCGAGCTGGAGGCCATCCTCGGCATGGGCGCCCGCTGGAATACGGCCAACGTCAATGCCTTCTATGCTCTGCCCTGGGACGCCCGTCACGAGCGCGTCATCCAGGCGCAGATGGACGCGGCCGAGGAGCAGATGATCGTCCCCGGCGGCTACTTTACCGGACGGCATATCATCAACGCATGGAACCGCGTTGTCATCAACAACGAGAACGTACGCGACGCCCTGGAGAAGGCTGTCAAGGACATCAACAAAGAGCTGCACAACAAGCGTGTGGAGTTCGGTCTGGAATAAGCCTGATCCCAAAGGAACACATAAGGAGGTCTTCCCGTGCAGGCGGTAAAGAAGAATGGATTCAAGGAATGGCTGCGAAAAAACGGCACCGGATATGCCTTCATGCTCCCCTTCCTCATCCTGTTTGCTGTGTTCGTGATTGTGCCGGTGGCTGTGGCCATGTACTACAGCCTGACCAACTACAACATGATTCAGCCTCCGCACTTTGTGGGCATCAGCAACTATTCTCAGTTAATTCTGGATGACGACGTCTTCCTGATCTCGCTGAAGAACACCCTGATCTTTGCCCTCATTACCGGTCCCATCGGCTACTTCGCCTCTTTCCTCATGGCGTGGCTCATCACTCTGGTAAAGCGCGGGCGCGGATTCTTCTCCCTTATGTTCTACGCGCCCAGTCTTACCAGCGGCGTAGCCATGGCAAACATCTGGCTGATCCTCTTTTCCGGTGACCGCTACGGCTATATCAACAACCTCCTCCTGCGCCTGGGCCTCATCCTTGAGCCCATCCTCTGGACCAAGGACGCAACCTACGTGCTCCCTGTCGTCATGATCATCTCCGTATGGATGAGCATGGGCACAGGCTTCCTGGTCTTCCTTGCCGGACTTCAGAACGTGGACCCCGCAATGTACGAGGCTGCACGCGTGGACGGCATCAAGAACAAGTTCCAGGAGCTGAGGTATATTACCCTTCCCATGATGAAGCCCCAGATGCTCTTTGGCGCCATCAACGCCATCGTGGGTGCCTTCGGCGTCTTTGACGTGGCCACTGCTGTGGCCGGCATGCCCAGTCCCAACTACGCCGCGCACACCATCGTGGCCCATCTCTACGATTACGCCTTCACGCGCTTCAATATGGGCTATGCCAGCGCCGTGGCCATGGCACTGTTCCTGATCACCTTCACGCTCGGACGCATCTGCATGCATGTCTTCAAGGACAACACCTGACAAAAGCGCAAAAACGTCCTGATCCGAATGCTTTTCAATGAGGAGGCAGAATTCCCCATGACTGTCAAGGCTGCATATCGTCCCCGGCGCTTCAAATTCCGTCTGCGCAAGCTCACCTTTTCGCGCTTCATGCTGTATCTTCTGCTCACCGTGCTGGTGGTCATCGCAGGTCTCCCGCTCTTTGCCATGGTGTGCCGCAGCCTGATGCCGCTGGATGAACTCTATATCTATCCTCCGCGTATCATCGTGCACAAGCCCACGCTGCGCAATTTCAGCGATCTTTTGACCTCCCTCTCCTCCTCCACCGTGCCCTTTACGCGCTATATCTTTAACTCGCTCTTCACCACCCTCGTGACGGTGCTGGCGAGCGTGATTGTGTGCTGCATGGGCGCGTATGGACTCGTCAAGCATAAGCCCGCGGGCAGCAATGTCATCTTTGCCATTGTCGTCGCGGCCCTCAGCTTTTCCACGCACGTGACGCAGATCCCCAACTATCTCGTCGTCAACGGTCTGGGCCTGGTCAACACCTATTGGGCGCTCATCATCCCCAAGATCGCCGTGGCCTACAACTTCTTCCTGGTCAAGCAGTTCTGCGAGCAGCTGCCCGATTCCATTCTGGAGGCCGCGCGCATCGACGGCGCCAAGGAGTTCCGCATCTTCTGGACCATCGCCATGCCGCTGCTCAAGCCCGCCTGGACGACCCTTGCGGTATTCTCCTTTGTCAACAACTGGAACGACTACTTTTCTCCCCTGATCTTCCTCTCCAGCAATGCGCTGAAGACCCTGCCCCTGGCCCTGCAGACGCTCTCGGGCGGCGCGGGCGTGGTAGCAAGAGCCGGCACGGTGGGTGCAGCCACCTTCCTCACCACGGTGCCCACCATTTTGGTGTTCGCCATCATGCGCGGCAAGGTCATGGAGACCATGTCCTTCTCGGGCATCAAGTCATAAGGAGGGCCGTATGAAGAGAGCATTGTTTCTTGTCCTGGCGCTCCTGATCTTCTGCAACGGCACGGCCCACGCAGTGATGGGCATGGATGCCTTTGTCATTGATCCCGAGAGCACGGGAAGCCAGAACAACTTTGTCCCGATCCCCGCCGCCTACGAGGTTTACGACACGATCAAAAACCTGGGAGACGCGGGCTTCATGAACCATCCCGAGGACCTGTTCGTGGCCCCGGATGACACCATCTATGTCGCCGACGGCGAAAACAACCGTGTCCTGCAGATGACGCGGCAGGGCGAGGTGCTTCGGGAGATCACCGAGGGCGGCGGCATGAAGCTCAAAAAGCCGCGCGGCGTGTATGTGCACACCGACGGCAGCATCTGGATTGCCGATACCGGCAACCTTCGCATCGTGACGCTCAATGACGATCTCACCGACCGCAAGGTCTATGTCAAGCCGGACTCCACGCTCCTGGGATCCAACTTTACCTTTGACGTGCAGAAGATCTTTGTGGCCAACACCGGTTACATCTATGCCTTAAAGGGCGCC
>JAFUZB010000152.1 GCA_017476845.1 Clostridia bacterium | reverse complement strand
GACTGCCGATGGCAGTCCTTCTTTCACTGAGTCTGCGGTCACGCGTGTCCTGTAGCCTTTACTTGGTCTCGGGCGGTTCGGATGCCTCGGCCTGCACATCTTCTTTGGCGGGAAAGTTCAGACGCTCCTCCTCCACGACCAGGGGACGGTGCATCATGCGCTGGTTGATCGCGGCGATGTATTCGCCCAGGAACCCCATGAACGCCAGGAGGATCGAGCACATGAGGGAGGTCACGATGATGAGCGGTGCCTGCCCGGCATCAAAGCGGTCCCAGTAGAGAAGCTTCATGATCAGATAGACGATGCCGATGATGATGCAGATGACAGACAGGATCGCGCCTGCAAACACAGCGATGCGCATGCCGGCTTTGGTGTAGCTTGTGATGGACAGCATGGCGGCATCGTAGAGCGTGTACCAGTTGTTGTGGGTCTTTCCGGCGCGGCGATTGGGCTGGGTATACGGGACTTCCTTGCGCTTTCCGCCAAGCTCTGCCACGATGCCCCGGATAAAGGGTGTGGGATCATCCAGGTCGCGGAGCACCTGAATAAAGCTTTTGTCATAGAGGCCAAAGCCTGTGAACTGCTCAATCTGATCGACGTCGGAGAACTTCCGGATGAGCTTGTAGTACACTCCGCGAAGCTTGTACATCAGTTTATTCTCCATGGAGTGGGTCTTCACGCCGCAGACAATCTGATACCCTTCCTCCCAGTAACTAAGGAATTCAGGGATCATCTCTACCGGGTCCTGGAAGTCCGCACAGATGGAGATGGTGCAGTCGCCGGATGTCTGGCACAGCCCGTAATAGGGGCTGTTGAACTGCCCAAAATTCTTGACGTTAAAAATAGCGCGGATGCGCGTATTTTCCCGGCAAAGGCCACGAATGAGCGCACGGGTGCCATCAGTGGAGCAGTTGTCGATAAAGAGCAGCTCATAGTCATATTGGGGGAGTGTCTCCATCTGCGCGACGATGGCCTGCGCGATGGGAACGACGTTTTCTTCTTCATTATAACAGGGGACCATGATGCTAACGAGCTTTCGTTTCGCGCCCATATAAGCCTCCTCTGTCCTTCGTAGTATGCAGTGTATGCAACGGGTATCTTACGTCATAGCGCAGGCGAAATCAAGGTGGAAGCAAAAGCGAAGAGCAGGGAACCTCTTCCCAAAGAACAGACAAAGGTCAAACTTTGAAAGATACTTTCGACATGGCGTAAACGGCGGAAAAAACGGGATTTTACGGCAGGTCTGTGACAAAAACTCCCCGACTGAAAATTTTTTGTCAGGAAAGGTCAAAAAGTGCTTGACAAGATCATGGAGCGGGTGTATTGTATGCACATGTTAGCACTCACCGCTCGTGAGTGCTAACAGAAAGCCCGAGCAGACTATCGGAAAGGAGCGGGAAAGACCATGGACGAGCGAAAATACAGGATACTGCAGGCCATCATTGATGACTATATCCTGACAGCCGAACCGGTCGGTTCCCGCACGATCTCACGCAAGTACGACATGGGCCTGTCCTCAGCGACGATCCGCAACGAGATGTCGGACCTGGAGGAACTGGGATATCTGGATCAGCCGCATGTGTCGGCAGGCCGGATTCCGAGCGCCAAGGCCTACCGGCTGTATGTGGATCAGCTCCTGGAATCCGGACAGCTCAAGTCGGATGACGAAGCCTCGGTGCGCGCCTACTTTGCCGGACGGGCAAGGCAGATGGAGGATGTCATAGATCATGCTGCGCAGGTTATCTCCAACATGACCAACTATCTTGCCGTCGTGCTCCCGCCCAGCGGAAGACAGCCGCTGATACGCACGGTGCAGCTGGTGCCTGTGGGTCCGGGCAGTGCCCTGGTGCTTGTCGTCACCGATTCCGGTATCATCCGCGATACCGTGATCCCGTGCCCCGGACAGCTTGACCATGATTCGCTCTACGCGATCTCCCGTCAGCTGACCGAGGAGCTTGAAGGGCACAGCATTGAGGAGGCTGCAGCGATCATCTCCGGGATGACCGGAAGACTGCATGAGAGCGCCCGCTTTCTTGCCTCCCTTTCCGATTACTTTGATGCCCACACGGACGCAAAGCCCAGGCGCCATGTGGCGGTGGGCGGAACCAGCAAGATGCTCACGTACCCGGAGTATTCCGATATGGAGAAGGTCAGGGGATTGCTCAGCCTCGTGGAGACACGCGACCGCCTGGCCGCGATCGTGGCCCAGCACGGCGATGTGGCCTTCACGGTGCGCATCGGTCCCGAGAGCGGGATCCCGGAAATGTCGGATTGCTCCATTGTGACGGCTACCTACTCCACACGGGCAGGTGAGCAGGGGACCATCGGGGTCATCGGACCGACAAGGATGCGGTATTCGCGCGTGCTGTCGGTGCTTGGCACCATGGGACAGCAGCTCTCGGAGCTTTTCGGAGCGGCCGGGGAGTTCCCGGAGGAGGAGAGCGAACGGTAGAGAAAGCAAGTGATGCACAGTGAAAAAGCACGGTATGTTCGGGCGCCGAGGCGAGGTGCCCGGGACAGAAAAGCATCAGAAGAAAAAGATACGGAAAGGACTTGACGACGTGCAGGAAAATGAAGAACTGCAGGAAGAGATGCAGGTAGAAAACGAAGCTGCACCGGAGACGGAAGAGGCCGGGGAAGGCGTACAGGAGAGCGCGGAGGCGAAGGAGCCTTCGGAGCTTGAAAAGGCGCAGGCCCTGGCGGAAGAGTATCTCAACCTCGCGCAGCGTGTGCAGGCCGACTTCGATAACTTCCGCAGACGCAACGCCAGCGTGCGGGCGGATGCCTACGCTGAAGGTCAGCGCAATGTGGCCGCGCTTCTGCTCGGTACCCTGGATAACCTGGAGCGCGCCCTCGAGTCCGCGGCGGGCGAGGAGAGCCCCCTGAAGTCCGGCATTGAGCTTACGCTCAAGCAGATGAAGGATGCCTATGACAAGCTCGGCGTCACCGAGATCAACCGCCTGGGCGAAAAGTTTGATCCCAACCTGGAGAACGCTGTCATGCGCGGGACTCCCGATGAGGGCGAGCCCGGAAGCGTATGCATGGTGCTCCAGAAGGGCTACCAGATGGGCGGCGCTGTCCTGCGCCACGCCATGGTCAAGGTAGTTCCCGAAGACTAATTACGAAAACACCTGAATAAGCAGTTTGCAATAGAAATCTAGGAGGAAATCAACATGTCTAAGATTATCGGTATTGACCTTGGTACCACAAACAGCTGCGTCGCCGTGATGGAAGGCGGCCAGCCCGTCGTTATCGCCAATGCGGAAGGCAGCCGTACCACGCCCTCCGTCGTCGCCTTCACAAAGGACGGCGAACGCCTCGTCGGCCAGGTCGCAAAGCGCCAGGCCGTGACCAACCCTGACCGCACCGTCATCTCCATCAAGCGTGAGATGGGCACCGGCTACAAGGTGTCCGTGGACGGCAAGGCCTATACGCCCCAGGATATCAGCGCCATGGTGCTGGCCAAGATGAAGGAGACCGCGGAAGCCTATCTGGGCGAAAAGGTCACCGAGGCCGTCATTACCGTGCCCGCCTACTTCAATGACAGCCAGCGCCAGGCCACCAAGGATGCGGGCCGCATCGCCGGACTGGATGTCAAGCGCATCATCAACGAACCCACCGCTGCCTCCCTGGCCTATGGCCTGGATAAGGAAGGCACCCAGAAGATCCTCGTGTACGACCTGGCCGGCGGCACCTTCGACGGGTCCATCCTG
>JAFUZB010000151.1 GCA_017476845.1 Clostridia bacterium | reverse complement strand
TTGCGGGCTAGGGGCGCTACTATGTCCTGGGAAAGATGCTGTGCCCCCAGGGCAGTGCCGAGGGCGCGCAGACCCTGTGGCAGGACAGCGGCGAAGGCTGGGAGATCACAGACTATGTTCCCCTGACAGATGGCACGGTTTTCCTGAGCCTTCGAAGAGAATGCAAGGCCCAGTCGCCCTTGCACACGGCCACGGAGCTCGGCTACCGAAACGATCTTGACCACGGCTTTACGCGCCGCTATGTCTACCGCCTCCTCTGCCTTCACGGGAACCAGGCAGAGGTGTTTTCCGAGGGGGACATCCCCTTCCGCCATCTCACGGCATGGGGTGACCGACTCCTCCTGGCCGGCAGGCGCTGGATGCTCATCGGTCCTGAGGCACACGCTATGGAGGAAGTCGACCCGGACCTTATTCCCGGAAACCTTGCGCCCGCAGCAATGTACGATACGCTCCTGCTTCCCGGTCGGGACAGGGAAGGCCGCACGGTGCTGCATCTGTGCAAGCCGGGAAGCGATGAGCCCCCGCTACCCGTGCGCGATCTGCCCGACCAGGTCGGGATCGGCAGCGTCTATGCCGACCTGGGACCCGGTCCGGCCTCCCAGACCGCAGCAGACGATACAGGCTTTATCTTCATTGGACTCACCGGTGGAAAGCCCGGCCTCTACCGCATTGACCCCAAGGCGGAGCATCCGTGCGCCAGGCTCTGTGTCAAGACCCCGCTTAGCATCTTTGAGGTTGCCTGCGGAAAGGAGACCTATGTCCTCGCCGGGGGCAGCGGAACCTATCCCGACATTTGCCGGATTGCAGACGGCGAAGTCCGCCCCCTATCCCTTCACGGCACATACAATCTGAAGCTGCGTGAGCACACCCAATTGCATCCCTATCTTCCCCTCACCGTTCCCGCGCCCGATGGAAAAACCGAGCTGCACGGTTTTCTGTGCCTGCCGGAAAATCCTTCCGGCAGACCGATCCCGCTCCTTGTCTGGGTACATGGCGGGCCCGAGGGTTGCTTTGTTCCGCTCCCCTATCTGGAAATCCAGGCCGCGGTGGACCGGGGCTATGCGGTGCTGCTCCCCAACCCCCGCGGATCCTCCGGCTTTGGGGAAGCCTATCAGGCCTCCGATCACGCCTTTGACGGCGGCGCAGCGAGCGACATCCTGACGCTACTGGACCACGCGCTGCGCACCCGTGGCGACCTGGATCCCACGCATCTTGGGGTGATCGGCGGAAGCTACGGCGGCTTTATGGCCGTACACATGGCGGGCGCGACCGATCGCTTCAAGGCGGCCGTTGCCATGAAGCCGGTGACCAACTGGCTCACCATTCACTTCAAGTCTTCCCAGAGCGGTCAGGACGTCTTTGCCCAGCATTTTGACCTGCGGGATTTTCTCCTGGACACCTTCCTTACGTCCCCGGTGTCCTCCTTCCCCCAGATCCGCACACCGCTTCTGCTTCTGCACGGGCTGGAGGACCAGCAGTGTCCTCCGGAGAACAGCTCCCAGCTCTATACCCTGCTCAAGGCCGCGCACCCAGACCTGCCCGTGTCCCTCAAGCTCTATCCCGGCACCTGCCACCGCTATGCTTCCGGCAGTGTCGACACCTATATCGACATCCAGCTTTCCGCACTGAACTGGCTGGACACCTACATCAAAGGAGGATGCGACCCATGAAGAAGCTGGACCACTATTTCCGTCCGGACGAAGTCCACAGGTATCTGCAGAGTCTGAAAAAAGCCTATCCCGACCTCGTCTCCCTCTCCTCGGTGGGCAAAACCTATGAGGGGCGGGACATTACCCTCGTCACCCTCTCGGGCAAGGGCTCCATATCCGACCGCCCTGCCCTCTCCATCGACGGATGCATCCATGCAAGCGAGGTGGCGAGCACCATGGGCGTGCTCTATACCCTGCAGAAACTCTGCGCATCCTACGGCGAGGACGAGACGGTCACCCGTCTCCTTGACCGCAATATCGTCTACGCTATCCCCATGATCAATCAGGACGGCGCCGAGCGCTTTCTAACAACGCCCGGGCGCGTGCGCGGAAGCGTGGAAAAATACTATCCCGAGCAGAACGGGATCGTGCCCGAGGACATCAACGGTGACGGTGAAATCCTGCAGATGCGCATTCCGGATCCCGCGGGCCGCTGGAAGGTCTCCGATTTTGATCCGCGCGTCATGGAGGAGCGAAGACCCAACGATCTGACAGGCCCCTTCTACACGGTGGTCTCCGAGGGGCTGCTTCGCGGGGACGACCGTGTCACACTTCGCGATGC
>JAFUZB010000150.1 GCA_017476845.1 Clostridia bacterium | reverse complement strand
GGGACTGGATCCCAACCGTCAGTTCCCCTTTGACTGGTCAAGCTCTGTCCCCGATGAGCTCGGGCAGAACACCTCCGGGCCCGCGCCGCTCCACGACATCGAGGTTCGGGCGCTTCACGACTATGTGCTTGCCCATCCCAATATCGTCTTTGCTATGAACTACCACACCTACGGTGGACTGCACATTTCTCCCATGGACTTCTGTCCCAGGCAGACGCCCAAGCCGGAGGATGCCATGCGCTTTGCCTCCATGAGCTCCATGCTCCATGATATCACGGGCTATCAGGTGGAGGGCATCTTCCCGCCTGGCGCGCTCGACATCGCCCACGGCAGCTACACGACCTGGCTTTTCTGGGCGCTGGGCATTCCCGCCTACGTGACCGAGCTGTGGGATTTCCACCGTCAGGCTGACCCTGAGCGGCCCGCGGGATGGAGCATGTTCTACACTGCCTGCCGCGAGCAGTTCGTGCGGGAAAACACCACCCAGCTCGCCTGGGATGACACCGTCAATGGCGGCAAAGGCTTTGTGCCCTGGACCCCCTTCGATCACCCGCAGCTTGGCAAAGTGGAAATCGGCGGGTGGAAGGACAAGATGACCAAGTGGAATCCGCCCCTGCCCCAGCTCCCCGATGTCATGGAAAAGACCTACCAGACCACCTTGGCAAGCCTGGCCATGCTGCCGCACCTGGAGATGCAGCTTGTCAGCGTACGCAGGGTCAAGCCCGGCCTCTACACTGTTGAGCTCGCCCTCATGAATACCGGCTTTCTCCCCACCTCTGGCTCTGCCCAGGCTGTCCAAAACGGCTATGCCACCGATCTGGAGGTCTATATCACCGACACCGAAAGAGATACCCTTCAGCGCATTGCGCCCCTGGACGGGTTCTCCAGAAGACGCATTGTCGCAGAGGTCAAGGGAAAGATCGGGAGCACCTTTGTTGTCTCTGTATCCGGCGAGAGAGTCGGCTTTTCCAGCTTCGAATTTGTGATCAAGGAAACGAGGTGATACTGTGCCCATCTGCTTTTCCGAAAAGCCCATGGACTACCCCTACAGGAAAGTCACGGAAGGCACGCTCACCCTGCAGGGAAAGGAGACCGTCTATACCGCGATTTCCGGTGACACGGCCATTTTCGCCCCCGACGGGCACGAGATGGGAACGATATTCTCCTTCAGCTACCTGCTTGAAGGGGACAAACGTCCTGTGCTCTTCATCTTTAACGGCGGTCCCGGCTCTTCCTCTACCTGGCTGCAGCTCGGTTTCCTCGCACCGCGTATCGCTGTGCCCGACGAGGACGGTATGCCTCGGCGCCAGGCCCCCTATGCGCTCAGGGATAATCCGGACTGCCTGCTGGACCTGTGCGATCTCGTCTTCTATAACCCGCCGGGCGCCGGGTACGCGCGATTATTTGACGAGGCGGATGCCGCCCTTGCCTTTGGCGACCACGCCGATGCCGATGTCGCAGAAGCCTTCATCCGTTCCTGGCTGCGCGAGCACGGTGAAGATCGTCCCATATTTCTGCTCGGGGAAAGCTTCGGTTCCACCCGTGCCTCCCTGCTAGCCTACCGCCTATCTGACCTGGATCTGCGCGGTGTCCTGCATGTGGGCCCGGGATATACAGGAGATGAAACTATTCCGCGGGCCATCAAGGATCTGCTGCCCTGTGCCGCCACGCACTGGTTTTATACCCCGGCACTGCACACCCAGACGCTCGAATCGTACCTCGCCCCGGTGCGCACATTCCTATACCGCGAATACTTTCCTGCCCTGTGCCTGGGCTCGCAGATCTCGCAGGAGGAGAAGCAGCATATTGCCGAGCGACTTGCTGCCTATACCGGGCTTTCCGAAGCGTACTATCTCAGCCACCGGCTTTTGGTCTCCAGGCAGGATTTTCGCGCACTACGCCTGGCCGATCAGGGGCTCAAGATCGGCAGCTTTGACACGCGCTTTACTCTCCCTGCGGATGAAGATACCGACCCAACCCTTGCCGCCTTCGATCCATACATTGACGCCGCAGCGCGTGCACACTATCTGGAGGATCTGGGTCTTTCACTCACAAGAGCTTTCCGCGAAAACAGCTTTGACGCCGACAATACCTTCCTTTGGCCGTTCAATGCCCAGGAGGATATGGAAGGGCTTGGCGGAAACTGGTATCCCATGCAGATGACCGTATCAGATGCCGCCGCAAAAGCTTGGGAAAAGCGGCCAAATTTGCGTTTCTTCTTTGCCACCGGCGTCTTCGATACCGTCGCCACCATAGAGAACACACGTTTTGCCGTGACGCACACCCGTGTGCCGCTAAGTCACGTCACCATGAAGGAATACGCATCCGGGCATGCCGTATATGCAGACGACCGCTCCCGTCATCTGCTCGCCCTGGATATTCGCTCCTTCCTATCCGAAATTTGCAAGTGAGGTGTAAGCATGTCCGTTCCCGAGCCTTTTTCCGCTGAAGCCTTCCATCCCGTATCCATTGTCCGGGACCATACCCTCCATCTTGGCACGGAATCAATCGCCTTCCGTTCGGTCTGTGAGGACACCGTCTTTTATACCCCAGAGGGTACACCTGAGGCGTCTATTTTCACCATTTCCTATGAGCGCACCGATGTAACTGGGCCGCGTCCTGTTGCCTTTGTGTGGAACGGCGGTCCCGGATCGGCCACCTCCACCCTGCATCTGGAATGTCTTGGGCCTTATGGCATCTCACAGGACGAAGAAGGCAGGAGCACCTATGGCCTTACGGAAAACCCGCTGTGTATCCTGGATGTGTGTGATCTGGTCTTTGTGGATCCAGTGGGCGTCGGTCTCTCCCGGCTGCTTGATCCGAACAAAGCCGGGAAGTACTACTCTGTGGACGGTGACGCGCGCTCGGTCGCCTTTACCATTGTGGAATATCTCAGGCGACGCGGGCGCTGGGACAGTCCCATCACCCTGATTGGTGAGAGCTATGGGACGGTGCGTGCCTGCCGCGTACTGGCAGAGCTGGGTCGTTCACCCTACTCCGAAAGCCGGATGGTGCTGGGCATCCCAGTCAGCAATGTAGTACTGATTGGGCTTGCCACCTCCAAGGACCGGAGTGATATCGATGAAACCCTGGCGCTCATGCCGGCTATGGCTGCCACACACTGGTACCACACACATGACGAAGATATGACCAGTAAGGACTTCCATGCGTTTGTGGAAGATGCCTGGACATTTGCAGGCTCCGATCTGCTCTCTGCTCAGTTCGAAGGAAACACGCTCTCGCCCCAAAAGGCCCATGGGCTTTCTGAACGTTTGGAAACATTTACGGGATTATCCGCCCGCTACTGGGAAAGTCACAGTCTGCATCTGGGCTCCGTACGTGACTTCATGTCCGGCGCCGTTCCCGGATTCACGGTCGATCTGTATGACAGCCGCAACAAAACACCTGCCGATCAGCCCTACAATGAAATCGGGTCATCGAATGTCCCCATCCGGGTGATGAACGGACTCCTCCTGCCGCAACTGGGTTTTTCGGAAGACAGGCTGTACTACACGGGGAACATCAACGTCAACGCGCAGTTTACCTATGATACGGAGCCCTTTGACCCGCCCTTTATGCGCACCCATATCGACTGCCTGCGTGACAGTATGCAGGCCAATCCGCAGATGCAGGTGCTGTTTGCCAGTGGTCTGTTTGATCTGTGCACCTATGCCGGCAACACAAGGTATGTGATATCTCACGCCGGGCTCCCCATGGACCGGGTATTGCATATGCAGTATCCCGGCGGACACGGCGTCTATTCCACACAGGAAGGAAAAGCTGCCTTTATGTCGGATCTGCGTAGGATGCTGCAACATTCATAAGTCACATATGGTGTATCCGGGATACCTTGGTAGCCCGGATATTGCTCTGTTGTCCAGTCTGGAGGTTAGCCTGTGTTGCTTCCCTGTGCCACAAGAACTATAATTCCAATCAGGACAACTCCACCCGAAGGATAGGATGTGCCATCCCGGCCATCCCATGGAGGAACACTATGAGTGGCTTGAACGGCAGAAACCTGGGGCTTGGAAAATCCAATTTCAAGTTCCTTCAGGAAACGAATGCGTTTTATGTTGACAAGACACAGATGATTGTCGACTGGTGGCATAACAATGATGATGTCACACTGATTACCCGTCCAAGACGTTTTGGAAAAACGCTGATGATGAGTACCATTGAGCATTTTTTCTCTTTGCAATATGCCGAGGACGGAGAAAAGCTCTTTGGACATTATGCCGTCTGGCAGGATGAGACGCTGCGCAATCTGCAGGGGAAGTTTCCCGTCATCTCCCTTTCCTTTATGGGTGTTGAGCCTGACAGCTTTTCTGACCTGATTGACGAGATGCGGGATATCGTTGCCGCTTTGTACAATCAGTACCAGTACTTACTTGATCGAAAAGAACTCAATGAGCGGGAGTATGCGCAGATTATTCGCTTGCAGGGAAAAACCTCCACCCGCGCAGAGCTCACATCCTCGATTGCCTTCCTGTCGAACTGTCTGTACAAGTGTCACGGTGTTGGGCCGATCATCCTGATTGATGAATACGATGTCGTTCTGCAGAAGGCCTTTTCCTGCGGCTATTGGAAAAGCGCTGTCACCTTCTTTCGGTCTTTGCTAGGCAAGGCACTCAAAGGAAAAGGCAGATTCACACGGGCGATACTTACAGGGGTTACGCGCATCAGTAAGGAATCCATTTTCTCTGATCTAAATCATCTTGCCATATCCTCTGTGACCACACCGCTATATAGTCAGGCTTTCGGCTTTACCCGGAGCGAAGTCGAGCAGGCCATGCAATCCTACGGATTCAGCAATTTTGATGACGTCAAGGACTGGTATGACGGGTATCACTTCGGCAATGCCATGGATATATATAATCCATGGTCTATCCTCAATTATCTTCGAACCGGGGTCACTGCCCCCTACTGGGTGAATACATCCAGCAATGAGCTTGTCAGCGATCTTGTCCGGCTTCACGCCAACACCTTGGACCGTTTTTCCAGTTTACTGCAGGGTAACAGTATCGCAGCTGACGTAATGGAAGATGCATCCTTCCGTGATCTGGAGCATAACGAGTCAGCCATCTGGGGTATTCTGCTCTCCTCCGGTTACTTGCGCTCGGATGCTGTACTTCCCGCTTTCAATGAGTCCGATGAATCCTCCATGTACGATGACGCAGTGCGCACGCCCATGTCATCTCATGCGCAACGCATGCAGCTAAGCATACCCAACGGAGAAACACGTCTCCTTTTCTCCCGGATTGTGGAAGGATGGTTTTCCCCGGATCATACTGTCGCCTACATTCCTTTTATCGAAGCACTTCTACGAAATGATCTCGCCGGTATGAACACGCATATGCAAGAAATGCTGCAATCCATGTTCAGCTACTTTGACACAGATGTCATCCTGAACAGAAAGGAAAAGAAGACTCTGCCTTCTGCAGAAGCTACCGTTCCGGAACGGTTCTTCCATGGCTTTGTCCTTGGCCTGATGGTCCAGTTACGCAAATCTTATTCGATTGAATCCAATACCGAAAGTGGTTTGGGAAGATTCGATGTGGCACTTATTCCAAAGGCAGCTTCTATCGGCGATTTCAGTGCGTATATCTTTGAATTCAAAATCCAGTCACCTGAAGATGCATCGCTCCATGATACCGCAAAAAGGGCGCTCAATCAGATACAAAACAAGGCATACGATACCAAGATGGTCCAGCTCGGCATTCCCAAGGACAAGATCCATCGCTATGGCTTCGGCTTCCACGGAAAGCGTGTCGTGATCACGGGCGATTGATCACCATACAATCCACCTATCCTCCAGTATCGGAACACAGTTATGAGAGTATTCCATATTAACCTGAACAACTTTCGTGCTTTTGCGCACATTACCCTCAATATAGATCGCCACATGACAGTGATTGTTGGGGGAAATGGCAGTGGTAAGTCAACCATCATGGATGGTCTTGCCATTTCTTTGGCCTCTTTCTTAAGCAACATCCATAGGCAAAATGTCTGCGTTATCCAAGCATGTGATGTGCACGAAGAGACGCGTGATCAAGGCAACCATCTTGAACGTCAGGTACAGTATCCCGCTGTCATACAATGTGCAGGAACTGTATTTGGTAAACAAGTGACATGGAGCCGATCACTCGTATCCGCTAATGCTGTAGTCACCCATGATGATGTTACTCAAATCACGGGCATGTGGGATAGCGTTCGCCGAGATATACCCGGTCTCATCTTGCCGGTGCTATGCTATTATGGATCACATCGTCTTTGTGGCTGCGGTTCGTTTTCTGACGCACCGAATCTGAATTCCCGTTTTGCCGGATACGAGAACTGTCTTGACGGCACGATTGCATCCGATAAGCTACTCTATCCATGGCTGGAGCATATGACATGTGAAGGAGATCAAGACAGCCCAACCCTGCAAGCTGTAAACAGTACAATCATCGCTTGTCTCAATGCGTTGGGCCAAGACAGTGAGATAGGGCATGCAATTGATTGCCACTACAATGTCATTACGCATGATGTAGAGATCACGTGCATCTCACCTGATGGGAAAAAGATCCTGTTGGCTCTTAGCAAGCTCAGTGATGGCTTGCGCGGTATCCTATGCATGGTCGCAGACATAGCCTGTCGCATGGCGTTGCTCAATCCACACTTGCGGGGCTATATCACAGCCGAGACGGATGGTATCGTGCTCATTGATGATATCGAGCTGCACCTGCATCCCTCTTTGCAGCGCCATATTGTCCGTATTCTGCGCACGCTATTCCCACGCATACAATTCGTCCTCACATCCCATGCCCCGAGCATCATATCCTCAGTCCCCAGCGAAGAGATTATTATCCTCAAGGGTGGCCAGGCTTATACTCCAGTTACGCCGACCTACGGTAAAGATGACAATGCCATATTGACACAGATTATGCATGTACCGATCCGTCAAGATGATGCAGCAGCTGCCATTGACCAATTCCACACAGCCTTCGCGACAGACGAACTGGAGACTGCAAAACAGCTTCTGCTTGTGCTTAAGACAATGCTTGGCGAAAACGATCCCGCGGTAGTCTCAGCTGAGATGGCACTTGATCTTGCCATTTTGGAGTAATGTATCATGCTCTTAACACTCATTGGAACTACAAACAGTTTCAAACCATACCTGACGGTATATCACTGACGTAGACCTGCATATTTCAAGCATCCGTCCTTACATGTCTTGACAGCCATATTCACCCTTTGTACACTTCCCACACATGTTACATACCCTGAGAGGAGGTGCAGAGCCACACGCTCTGCAACGCATATGATTATTCCACAGCATTTTCAGAACCTCAAAGTACTTCACGATCACACTGAACCCAATCGTGCATACTATATTCCTGCGAGCACCCCGCTTGCAGATCCGGTGATGGATCGCACAGCATCCGATCGCATGCAGCTTCTTTCTGGCGTCTGGCAGTTCAAGCTATATGATTGCCCTGACGCTGTAGAAGATTTTATCTTAGGGGATCTTCCTGAAGGTTTTGCCTCCATGCCTGTGCCCTCCTGCTGGCAAACCCAGGGGTATGATGTGCATCAGTACACTAATGTAAGATACCCCTTCCCTGTAGATCCACCGCATGTCCCAACCGAAAATCCCAGCGGTGCCTATCGCACGGATTTTGTCTATCACAAGGACGTATCGGCACCTAGGGCTTACCTGAACTTCGAAGGCGTAGACAGCTGTTTCTATGTCTGGCTCAATGGCACCTATGTTGGCTACAGCCAGGTATCTCACTCTACAAGCGAGTTTGATGTGACAGACCTCCTGCGCGATGGTATCAACACGCTTGCGGTTCTTGTGCTCAAGTGGTGTGATGGTAGCTATATGGAGGATCAGGACAAGTTCCGTATGTCCGGCATTTTCCGCGATGTCTACCTCCTCAACCGGCCTGAAAGCGGTATTCGAGACTATTTCGTTCACCCCACCGTCTCGGGGTTGGTCACCATTGATCTCGCCTTCCGTGGCGCGCCTACACTTGTCAAAGCTGAGATCCTGGATGCCGATCAGCACATCGTCGCCTCTGCCGAGGGCGCAGACACCCTTGCCCTGCAGATCACCTCTCCCATCCGTTGGAATCCCGAACAGCCCTACCTTTATACACTTCACTTGTACTGCGCCGGAGAAATCATCACCGAAAAGGTTGGACTTCGCGAAATCGCCGTCATTGATGGTGTTGTCTCCCTGAATGGCAATCCTATCCTTGTCCGTGGCGTGAACCGTCATGACTCGGATCCCGTCACCGGCTTTACCATCTCCTTGGATCAGATGCTCCGTGACCTCACAGTGATGCGCGAGCACAACATTAATGCCATCCGCACCTCCCACTACCCGAACGATCCTCGCTTTACCCAGCTCTGCGACCGCTACGGATTTTTGGTTGTGGACGAAGCAGATAACGAGAGCCATGGCATGAGTCCCAGCTATCTACTGCCGGAAGGTCGTGCACAACAGCTGTGGCATAAGCTCTGGAACAAGGGAATTGCCAATCATCCCGACTGGATTGAAGCAACCGTGGACAGGACCCAGCGTCTGGTAGAGCGCGATAAGAACCGTCCCAGTGTCGTCATCTGGTCCATGGGCAATGAGTGCGCCTATGGCTGCACCTTTGAAGCCGCGCTGAAGTGGACAAAAGAGCGCGATCAGAGTCGCCTTACACACTATGAGGCTGCCCGCTATAACGATGATCCCTCGAAATACAATTTTGATGATCTCGATCTGTACAGCCGCATGTATCCGTCTCTTGAGGATATCCGCCAGTATTATGAGGGTACGCCGGATGGCAGCCCCATCGACTACTTTGGCTTTACTTCAAAGAAGCCCTATATTCTCTGCGAATACAGCCATGCTATGGGCAATGGCCCCGGAGATCTTGAGGACTACCATGAGCTCATGGAGCGTTATCCCGGCTTCTGCGGCGGTTTCATCTGGGAATGGTGTGACCATGCCATCGACGAGGGTATCCTGCCCGACGGCCGTCATAAGTATCTCTACGGCGGCGATCACGGCGAAGTCCAACATGACGGTAACTTCTGTATGGATGGCCTGGTCTATCCGGACCGCAGACCGCACACAGGTCTCAAGGAGCTTTGGAACGTCAATCGTCCCATCCGCGCTTCCTTTGACGGTGATAAGACATTCACCTTCCGTAACTGTCGTGATTTCACTGATACGGCCAATATCGACTGCCAGGTGCACCTGGTTGTCGATGACAGCGAGATCCTTGTGCAGGGCTTCCCGCTCCCCGTCATTCCCGTTGGTGGCCATGTCCAGGTGACCTGGGAATCCCCTGAGCCGCTCTTTGGCCGCTGCTATGTGCGCTTCGAGTATATCGACCGCGGCACCGATGCACTTCTCAGTGACGGTCATTCGCTTGGCTTCGATGAGTTTTTGCTCTCTGCAGCCCCTGCAG
>JAFUZB010000149.1 GCA_017476845.1 Clostridia bacterium | reverse complement strand
GGCAGATTCTCCCACCAAATGAACGTTCCTGCTTGGTGGGCCCTTATGCCGTTTCAATTGATGTCAGTTTTGCGATTCTTTTGGGCGAGAAGCCTTATGTTATAACGGATTGAGGCACATTTTTCACTGGGAAGTGTCAGACTTCTTCAATGAACAAACCGCCTGCCAAGCTTTTTCCTGCTCACCATCCAATTCACTGAGTATTTTTCTGGACTCCAGTCTTTCACCGTTGACAGACATAAGGACCAGACATTCTTGAACACCTTCCAATAAACTTACTCATTAACTTGCTCTTTGATTATATTAAGGAGTATGTTAGAGAGCAAGTTATATTCGGGTGAACAGTGGATAGTTTTGATGATACTCCAAAGCTTGTCCAGAAAAACGGACAATGACTTGCATTTTTGCAATTTTCTTCTCATCACCTACACTGCTAAATTTCATAATCGCCCAATTTTTCAGGGGTGTTGCAAATATCATCCACTCCAAGGCTGAATTGACCTTGCGGGACAGGTGCCATTGCCTCATACAGGCGCAGGGCCATGAGGAGCCGACCGGTCATGCAAAGATCACCCCGGGCTATAACCTGCCCTGCAGGTATGTGCTTCATACTGTGGGCCCGATCGTGGATGGCGCGCTTACGCAGGAGCATGAGCGCCTGCTCGCCTCCTGCTATACCTCCTGTCTGTCTCTGGCGGAGGAAAACGCCGTGAAAAGTCTCGCCTTCTGCTGCATATCGACCGGTGTCTTCATGTTTCCCAACCATCGCGCGGCCGAGATTGCGGTTTCCACAGTCCGGAGATGGCTGGACGAAACTGGGAGCCGGATGAAAGTCGTCTTTAATGTCTATAAGGACCTGGACCTGGAGATCTATCGGGAACTGCTCAGAGGATAGAATGTCCGGGGCAGGAAAACAGAGAGGACACAGCGCTTCATGTGTTCCGCGGAGCACGCGTATGTTTCTCTATGCGTCGCGATTCTACCAAACAAGGCGAAAAATCGACCGTTTATGCACAGCAACTACAATTTGTCCGGGGTTTATGCTATCATGCAGGTGAGAAAAGATGCACGGAAAAGCGTGCATGAAGCCATCGTCACATGCTCTGCGGGAACATGATCCGCAGGGAAGAAATAAAGGAGGGGCTGTTTTGCAGTATCAGGATATCATCAGCAAAATGACACTTGCAGAAAAATGCGGACTTCTGTCGGGCAAGGATGTCTGGCATACCCGGGCCATTGAACATGCCGGTGTACCGTCTGTCATGCTCTCGGACGGACCCAGCGGCGTGCGCAAGCAGGAAGGGGAGGGCGACCACCTCGGACTGAATGCGAGCATCAAGGCGACCTGTTTTCCGTCGGCGGCGACTGTGGCCAACAGCTGGGACCTCTCCCTTGCGGAGCAGGTCGGTGAAGCGCTCGGACGCGAGGCGGCCGCAGCGGACGTCGGTGTCCTGCTCGGGCCCGGACTCAATGTCAAGCGCAGCCCCCTTTGCGGACGCAATTTTGAGTATTTCTCCGAGGACCCGTACCTGGCCGGAAAGCTTGCCGCAGCCTATATCCGCGGTATCCAGAGCCAGGGCGTGAGCGCCTGCCCTAAGCATTTTGCGGCCAATGCGCAGGAAATGCACCGCATGGCCAATGATTCCGAGGTCGACGAGCGCACGCTGCGCGAGCTGTATCTGACCAACTTCGAGATCGCCATCAAGGAAGGCCATCCGCACACGCTCATGACCAGCTACAACCAGGTCAATGGCACCTATGCCAATGAAAACACCCATCTTCTCTCGGAGATTCTTCGCGGGGAATGGGGATATACCGGCGTCGTGGTGACCGACTGGGGCGGATGCAATGACTTCGTCGAGGGCATCCGCGCAGGCTCTGACCTGGAGATGCCCGGCACCGGGGACGACAGCCCGACGCAGCTGTATGAGGCAGTGAAGTCCGGGAAGATTTCCGAGGAGATTGTGGACCTGCGCGTGGATGAGATGCTTGGCATGATCTTTGCGGCGCAAGGCGCGAAGAAGGAAAAGGCCGATCTGGAGGCGCAGCATCTGGTCGCCCTGGAGGCCGCCAAGAAGTCGGTTGTGCTCCTGAAGAATGACGATAATATCCTGCCCCTCAAGCGGGAGGCGAAGATCGCCCTCATCGGCGACTTTGCGGAGACACCGAGGTACCAGGGCGCAGGCTCAAGTCTGGTTAATGCCTATAAGGTATCCCAGACCACCAGGATCATCCAGGCAGAGTTCCCCAATGCAACGACCTTCATGCCCGGCTTTACGCGCGAGGACAAGCGGGATGAGGCCATGGAGGCTGCGGCCGTGAAGATCGCGGGCGAGGCAGAGATCGCGCTTGTGTACCTGGGTCTGCCCGAGGTCTTTGAGTCCGAGGGCCTGGACAGAAGCCATATGCATATCCCGGAGAATCAGATCCGCCTGTTGGAGGCGGTGGCGGCAGTCAACCCGAACACCGTCGTGGTCTTCTCCGGCGGCAGTGCGGTGGAGATGCCGTGGCTTTCCCACTGCAAGGCGCTTCTGTGGGCGGGCCTTGGCGGACAGGCATCTGCGGAGGCGCTCGTCAAGGTGCTCTCCGGCGAGGTCAATCCCGGCGGCAAGCTGGCTGAAACCTTCCCCGTAGCCTACGAGGATCTGCCCGTGAGCCACTTCTATCCGGGCGCGGAGCGCACGAGCGAATACCGGGAGAACCTGTTTGTCGGCTACCGCTTTACGGAGACTGCGGACAGCGCTGTCACCTTCCCGTTCGGATTTGGCCTGAGCTATACAAGCTTTGCCTATGCTGGCATCCATGCCGATGAAAAGCAGGTCACATTTGAACTGACCAACACGGGCGATGTGGCAGGCGATGAGGTTGTGCAGGTGTATGTCGCCAAGCGCGACAGCGCGCTGCTGCGTCCGGTGCGTGAGCTCAAGGGCTTTGCGCGTGTGACGCTCGCTCCCGGGGAGACCAAGACGGTCACGATCGCGCTGGATGACAAGGCCTTCCGCTATTTCAATGTCGGAACGAACGGCTGGGAGATCGAAGGCGGGATCTATCAGATTGAGGTCGGTGCCAGCGTGCGCGATATCCGCCTGTGTGCGGAGGTAGAAGTGCAGAGCACCGGCGCGCAGATCCCGGAGACGGCCAAGGCCGATTTCCTCAAGGTGGAGAGCCTCTCGGCGCTCTCCGATGAAAAGTATGCGGCGCTCCTGGGCCGCCCGATTCCCGCCGCGCTCTACAGCCGCAGTGAGCTGGAGATGAACGATCCTCTGGATCAGCTGTATCGCGCCAAGAACCCGATTGCCCGCCTGGGCTTCAAGATTCTGGACGGACAGCGCAAAAAGAGCCTGGCGGCTGGCAAGCCGGACCTGAACATCCTCTTTATCTTCAACGAACCCTTCCGTGCCGTGGCCAAGATGCTCGGCGGCGGGGTGACGGTGAAGATGGCGGAGGCGATCTGCTTTATGTGCAACGGACACTGGCATCGCGGTCTGGGAAGGCTCATCAAGGCAGCATGCACAAGGAAAAAACTGGCCAAGCTCGAAGCCAAAAAGAAGTAAACACAAGGAAAGTGCAGCGAGTGGTTCGCTGCACTTTTTGGAAGATACGGAGGTGGGTCTGTGCGAAGCGTGAAAGCTTTCATGTACGCGGCCCTGATGCTGATGCTATTGCCGGTGTTTGCCGGTGCCGCCCCGGAGATGGTGGTGTCGGGGGAATATTTTCAGACCGGTGACGTCGTGGACCTCGTCATAAACGATGGGGAGGGCGCAACGGCGGTCTATACGGTTTTCCGCGATGAGGTGCAGATCTTTCAGGGAACAGAAGATACCCATCTTCGCGTAAGCTACCGTCCGCGAACGGAAGGCAGCTACCGCATCCTTGCAGACCTCACCCTGGCGGATGGCACACAGCAGGCGGTGGAGGCGGCCTTCACGGTGGAGGGGGAGCGCAAGGAGAAGCTGGAGGACGTCTACAGCCAGCGGGATGGCTGGTGGGCGGACAGGAGCTATCGCACCAGTACCCTGGAGCACTCGGGATGCGCCATCTTTGCGCTCAGTCATGCGCTTTCCCGCATGGGAGTGACGGATGCCGAGACGATGCCCGCTTCGCTTGGGGTGACCTATGCCTCGTGCCTCATCACCGGCGGCACAAGCAATGTGCGGCTGATATCGCAGGCGGCGCAGGTCTACAACTATGAGACACAGAGCGATCTTATCTCCTCCAAAGCCGCGATCCAGCGTCAGTTTGATGATGGGGCTATGTTTTCCTTTGCTATTGTCAGCGGGCATATTGCGCTTGCAGACGCGATCTCCGAGGACGGAAGCAAGGTCAGAGTGGTCGATTCCGCCCCGGGGGTGACGCAGGAGAGGATCAAAGGCGGGAAGCGGTACTGGCGGGAGGAAAGCGGGGCTTTCCGGAAGATAAGTGACCTGTCGGAGATTGACGAATGCCGGTATTATCTGGAGACGGCGCAGTATGGCGGGCTTATCTATTGGCTGGACCTGTCCTATGTCGCGCAGCGCGGTGTACGCCTGATCAAGCCCTACCAAGTGAGCATGCACAATGCGGAGGGCACGGAAGTGCCCGTCAAGCTGGAAACCTTCGGTACGGCGATCTCACAGGTACAGGTGAACGGAAAGAGCAGGACCATTCCCACCGAGGAGCTTTCCTGGCGGCATACCACTGAGAACCGGATGACAGCCTATGTCACGGGCCGCAGCGGGGCAGCGCTGAAGGACGCACAGGGAAAGAAGCGCACGACGGTTCCCGGCTTTACCGTGCTACCCGTGCTGGAGGAAGGGGAAACTACTGTCAGGGTGCGGTATGGCACAGTAACGGGGTTGATTGATAAGAGCCGGGTAGAAGTGTCCACGCTTGGCACGATTTCCTATACGCTGGGTAAGCTGGCGCTCAATGGGTCGGTGAGCGGAAGGGCAAAGATCAGGGTGAGAGAGACGCCCGGCGGAAGACTCCTTGGAGAGTATGCGACCGGCACGCAGGTGACGGTCTTCGGGGAGGAGGACGGAAGCCTTGCCATCGAGATTGAGGGAAGACGGGGCTACGTCCAAAGTGAATACGTGCTGCCCGAGGAAGAGGGAGTGTAGTCAGGATTCCATGACCGGTGGTTTCCCGGGAGGTGCTGTGCGAAGGAAGACGAACTCGGTGGCGGTAGAGCGAGCGGGATCGAAACGGTAACCGCTCAGTTGGAAGGCCTTGAGCACCTCGGGTGTCTCGGCACGGACCTGAGCGAGATACCGCCCCATCTCGCCGCGCGCCATCTTGGCATAGACGCCCTTCTGGACAATGTTCCCCTTCTCCAACTCCCCGAATACGCAGGTGATGAAACGGTCCTCCGGGGAGAGGTAGGGCAGGATACACTTGGCATATTCCTGGGAAGCCAGGTTGATGATGATCCTGCTCTCATCCAGGAGAGAACGGTACAGTAGATCTCCCCAGAATGCATACAGATTGCGGGTTTCGCCGACCTTGGCTTTGGCCTGCATCTCCAGGCGATAGGGGACGATGCCGTCCAGCGGTCGAAGGAGACCGTAGAACCCGGACAGGATGCGCAGATGATGTTCCACATACTCCAACTGACTGTCGTCAAAGACGGACGGTCCCATGGAGGTGTACTGGATACCGTCGTAGGCGAGAATGGCAGGGGTCAGGTGGGAGTACAGATCCATCCGCGCAAAGCGCTCGGCATTCTCCTGAGCGATGCTGTCATTGCATCCCCAGAGCTTTTTCTGCTCGGCGAAGGAAAGACTTTGGATCCATTCCATGATCTGCAGGGTTTGGTTAAGAAACGCTGGCATACTGCTGCAACTGAACGTTTCCATATCAATACGCATCTTCTTTGCGGGGGAAATAATGATTCGCATGATTCTCCTCCTGATGTGGTGTTCCACGGGATATTGCGATAGCTCTGATCCATCACCTTTGCAGTGTGCGGGATAGATGCTTTCGCTCAGCTCTTCAGTGAGTGTTTACATTTTATAGGACAAGAATCATAATGTAAACAGAAGGAGGGCGAGTGTGATGACCGGAAAGAATATCCGATATTACAGGCTCCTCAGGGAGATGTCGCAGGAGAGCCTTGCCAAAGAAGTCGCTTTGGGGAAGATGGCCATTTCCAATTATGAGTCAGGGAAACGCACGCCGGATTATGCTACGCTCCTGCGTATTGCCAAGGCGTTGGATGTTTCTCTGGCGAGCCTTCTTGCACAGGACCATGACGAACTCACCATTTGGCATGGTCCTTTTCGCACGCACGTGACCCAATCGCAGCAGGAAGTGATCCGTGGCACGGTCGAGCGCTATCTGGGAAGACTGCTTGAAACCGTTTCTTTTGTTGGCGAAGCCGCGCTGCCGCCTGTGCCAACATGGACGCAGGCGCATGCAGACGACATTGAAGAGGCGGGACGGCAGCTCAGAGCCGTTCTCGGACTTCCGGAAAATGGACCGGTTGGAAATCTCACCGACATCTTGGAAAACAACGGTTTCCTTGTCTGCCCTGTTGTCTATGACGCCAGCATCTATGCAGGACACATTGGCACCGTTAATGGCAGACCGTTTATTGCGATCAATACGGCGCTTCCAGCTGTGCGTCGGCGCCTGACCCTGGTGCATGCATTGGCGCATCTGGTGTATGTCTTAGATGACAGGAGAAATGAGGAGTGCTTTTTTGACGCTGTCGCAAGTGCCTTCCTGCTGCCCAAGGCAGATATTGTTCGAGAACTGGGGCCAAGGAGAACAGAAATCCGCGGTGATTTGCGCTTGATCCAGAGAGAGTACGGGGTTTGCAGGGATACTATCGTGATGCGGGCATGGCAGGCGAAGATCATCAGCAGAAATACCTATGACGCCACCCGGAAGTGGATTGAGTCCAATGAATTGTATGCAGATGAACACGCAGAAGGCAGAGAGGAAAAACCTCACCTGTTGGAGCAGATGGTGCTGCGCGCGGTGAACGAGGGCGAGATCGGTCTATCCAAAGCAGCGGAATTGTTGGAAATACCGTTTACAGATGTCCGCCAGCTATGCTGTCCCAAGTAAAGCTGCCGTGTCCCAAAGGCTGCGCGAGCAAACACAGAGCGCACGAAAGCCGACCAAGGTATGACCACACGCCGCCGGAAAGTGTCAATAAATAAGGTCGCGCTCCCTGGGTAAGCAAGGGAGCACGACCCAATGTATGGCAACAAATCAAAGCGATGGCATGCCTTTACGCCTCATGTGCGCTGCGTTCGCAGGAAAGCTTTCCTGCTGTCATCCGATAGACGTTATCTGCGATGCGCTCAGCTCCGGCTTCGTGGGTTACCAGAAGCACGGCAGCGCCCCGTCTGGCCTCAGCCTGAAGAAGATCGAGGACCAGATCGGTATTCTCATCGTCCAGGTCGCCCGTAGGCTCGTCGGCAAAGAGGACATCTGGACGATGGAGTAGTGCGCGGGAGATCGCCACGCGCCGACTTTCCCCGCCGGATAGCTCGGTGGGATAGACGCCGGCAAGGTGCCCGATGCCGAGCTTTTCCAGCATCTCCAAGGCCGTGCCTTCCGTGACCGGGCTTTTACTGTATAGGCTGCCGGGCAGTAGCAGGTTCTCCATGACCGTCAGATTCTGCAGAAGCGACAGGCCCTGCGGAATGACGGCGAGATGGGTGCTTCGAAAGCGAGAGAGCGCCTTGTCGGGGAGGGAATAGAGATCCGTCCCGTCGGCGAATACCTTGCCTGAGGTGGGAGAAAGCAGACCCGACAGCATCTGCAAAAGGGTCGTCTTTCCGCTTCCCGAGCGTCCAACCAGGACCGTCACCGCACCCGGAAGAAGATCAAAATCCGTCTTGCTGACCGCAAAGAAATTGTTGGCGCTTCCCGTCTTACGGAAGAAGCGTTTTTCTATACCTTCGGCATGAAGTTGCATCAGGCACCCTCCTTCAGAATGGCAGCGGGATCCACACGGCTGAGCCGGAAAGCGGCAAAGGCGGAGGACAGCGGCCCGATCACCAGACACGCAAGCACTGTGAAGAGCGCGATCCCAAGGAGTGCAGGGGTGTCTGGAAGCAGGAAGGGCAGGTTTAGAAGGCCTTCAATCAGTGTGCTGAAGGGAAGAACAAGGAGGGCTGCGAGGGCTGTTCCCAGGATGCTTCCCATGAGAGAGAGCAAAAAGGACTCTGAGAGCATCATGCGAGCGAGCATGGCGCGTGACATACCCAGCACGCGAAGCACGGCAAACTCCTTCTTCCGCTCATGAATGAGCATGCCGAAGGCGATGAGCAGGATGACAATGCACAGTATCCAGATCACCAGGATCAGCAGACGAACCGAGCGGGAGACGCCCGAGAGCGAATCGGCAATGCCGGTGAGCATGCTCTTGGTGCGTACGGCCTGGACCTTGCGGACATGCAGGTTGATGTCGTCGACAACTTTCTGAATGTCATAGCCGTCGCCCACACGAATGTAGACCGCGGAGATCACCTGCGCAGGGTCTCCGGAGATCTTCAGATCGTGACCAAGGGCGCGTGCGCTCTCCAGAAGATGGCGCAGTGAATCCATGCTGCAGTAGATGGCTGTGTCAAGCCCTGTGCCTGTGGCATCCAGCCGGGCGACAACCTTACAGTTTTCCCCGTAGATCTTGATGGATTCCCCGATGTCCGCATTGACCTTGCAGCCGACCACTACGTCCAGATCGCCCAATGCTTTGCTGTAGCTCTTGGTGATCCAGGGCTGAATGCTGAAGTCGGTGGCCTGGTCAATGCCGATCACCTGGACAGGAATGGTGCAGCAGGATGCACGCAGGGAGGCGAGAAAGAGCTGGGGGGAAAGCTGCTCAACCCCGGAAATGGCTTGCAGCTTGTCTACGTAGCCGGCATCCATGTAGAAGTAACCTGTCGTGCCCTGCAGGAAGATCCCGTCCAGGTCCACCTTCGACTTGGCCGAGGAGGGGACGACAATGATGTCTGCTCCGAGGCGGGCTTCCAGGCTGCCAAGCCCGCGCTGCAGGCTCATGGAAATCACAGTGCCTGCAAACAGGGAGAAGGCGAGGAAGAGCACCAGGAGCAGAAGACCGGCGGTTCGTGCCGGCTTGCGCTTTAGATTGCGCAGAGGGAGCTGTCTGGGTGTCATGTTATACCTCGGCTTTGAGGCGTTTAAATGCCCCAAGGAAGGCGATGAGGGAGAAGACAGCGAGGAGGACGGATGTCACCATGACCGCGGGCTTCATGATGGACTGGCAGCGCATGCTGGACATCATGCAAAGGGAGATCAGGTTTCCCGGAATAAATGCCGTCCCGAGGGAAAGCACAAGGGAGGAAAGCGCCAGTCCAGCGCGGATGCCGCTTTGCGGGAAGATGCAGGAGAGAAGCGCAAGCACGCTCAGAACGATCCCGCTTCCGAACACGGCTTCCCCTGCCCAGTGGCAGGTGGAGAAGGTGCCGTCATCATGGACACAGGCACCAAAGAAGGTACGGACGGAAACGGTGAGAAAAACGGAGAGCAGGAGGATGATGACCTGGAAGACGGGGAAGGAACGTTTGTTTGACATAAGATGACTTCCTTTTCTTAAAATGAGGCCCCTGAACCTGAGCGCGCCCCGCCTTGGGGCAGGGCGCTCATAGGTTTATTTTTCACCGAAATGTTCGTTGATAATCTCGCGTGCCACGCGTCCGTGCTCCAGGACGATCGTGCGCTGTGCTGCTTCCGCGACCTCGGGGTCGTGGGTGACGACGATGAGCGTGGTGCCCTCCTTATGCAGCTGGGCAAAGAGATCCAGAACGATGTTCTCGTTGGCTTCGTCCAGGTTGCCGGTAGGCTCGTCGGCCAGGATCAGCTCAGGGTGATTGATCAGGGCGCGGGCAACGCAAACGCGCTGCTGCTCACCGCCGGAGAGCTGGCTGGGGAGGTGCTTGGCACGGCTCTTGAGGCCGACGCGGTCGAGGGCCTCGAGGGCTTCGGCCTCATCGGGCATGGAGTGATAGTACTGGGAGACCATGACGTTCTCCACAGCTGTGAGATAGTTGACCATGTGGAACTGCTGGAAGATCAGGCCGATCTTGTCGCGGCGGATGTCGGTGAGCTTTTTGCTGCTCTCCTTGGAAATGTCGATTCCGTCCAGGAGCACCTCGCCCTTGCTGGGCTTGTCCATGCAACCGATGATGTTCATCATGGTGCTCTTGCCGGAGCCCGAGGGGCCCATGATGGCGACCCACTCACCCTTATCGACGTGGATGGAGACATTGTCGAGCGCTTTGAGTTCGCCGTAGATTTTGTATATATTCCTGAGTTCAAGAAGACTCATAACGTACACCTCTTGTTTCTTGGCATTCGAACTTATTCGCCCTTGAGCACGAGCGCAGGATCAATGCGCACCGCATGGCGGATGGGCAGGAGACACGACAGGGCGGAGATGAGCATGGAGACAACCACCGTGATGGGCAGAAGCAGCGGCTGGAAGGTGATGGACGATCCGAAGACGTTCACCGACACCACCTGGGCAAAGGCAAAGCCGAGGCCTGCACCGAGCACGCCGCCCAGGAGCCCCAGGAACATGCCCTCGCCGAGGAACTCAACACGAATACTGTTGTCCGAGGCACCCAGGGCCTTGCGCAGGCCGATTTCCTTGCGCCGCTCGGTGACAACGGCCATCATGGTGGTGGAAACACAGATCATGGTCAGCAGAAGGACAACGGCAGTCACAAGGAAGACGAGGGACTGCAGCTTGGCGAGCACTGCGGTCTCCGAGCGCGTCACGCGCTTGACAAGGCGTGGCGTGACTTTATCGGTGGCCTCGGAAATCTTGGTCAGATACCCTTCCAGCTCCTCGCCGGAGGCGGAGACGCTCAGTTCCATCACGTCGAAGGTGTCGCTCTCGCCGGTCAGGGCTTCCATGTCCTGGGTGGAGAGGAAGATATAGCTTTCCTCCTCGCCGCCGGTATCCAGAATGCCGGTGATGCGAAGGGACAGGGTGTTGCCGGTCACGGCGGCCGCGTTTGCGGTCGGAATGGCCGTGTTGATGGCTTCCACTACGGCATCGCTGGTGATGGTGGCGCCCGAGAGCACATCTACGCCGCTATCCCCGGTGATGGGAAGCGTCTTTCCGATAAAGCGCTGGGCATAGAGCGGATCGTTGGCGTTTTGGCCGTAGCCGGGCGTTTGGGAGTCCGCGTTGATGACAAGGTCCTGGATCTCCAGGTTGTCTCCGAGGGTGTAGGAGACGGTGACGTTTCCGGTATTGAAACCCTCGGCGGAGCCGGCCATGGTCATGCCGGGCGCAAGGGAACTTAGGTCTCCGGTCAGGTGCTGGGTCGGGGTGTAGGAAACCTCCATGACATCCCCGATCTTGACGCCGATCGTGCTTGCGGTCTCCTTGCCCACCAGGACTTCACGGTTGCCGCTTGGATAGGCTCCGTCCACCATGAAGTAGGGACTGGTCGCCTGGACCTGTGAAAAGTCGGTGCCGGCTGCCACAAAGGAGAGCTGGCGGGAAATCATCTGTACCGTCACATAGCGGTAGGGGGTCGCGCCGATGAGCTGATCGGCGGGGATCTGGGTGAGCGCGGCCTCGGTGTCCTGCGAATGCAGCTTGTCGGAGGCGGGCATGAGAATCATGTTGGCGCCGTAGGAGCGGAACTGAGCGCCCATCTGGCGGGGAACGTCGTAGTAGATGGTCACCAGACCCGAGAGGATGGTCGCCCCGATGGCGATAGACAGAAGCGCAATGAGCATGCGCGAGCGCCTGCGCAGAAGCGAGGCGGTGATCATCCTCAGAAACATCTTTCGTTTGGTCATTTTTCCTGCCTCTTTTCTCAGGCTTTGCTGCCGTGGAGTACTTCTGCGGGATCCAGGCGCAGT
>JAFUZB010000148.1 GCA_017476845.1 Clostridia bacterium | reverse complement strand
GCTTGTCGGGCTTGACACCGAAGGCTTTTTCGAAGGCTGGGTCGGAGGAGATGGCACACAGGCTCCAGCCCGGATGGCGTGCCATCAGATCATGGAGATGGGCATAGATCTTTTCGCAGGACTTGCGGTCACCGAGACGCTCACCGTAGGGCGGATTGCAGATAAAGACGCCTTCAGGACTGTCCAGCTGGAGGGTTTCGAGCGGTTCAACATGGAGATCAATCATTCCGCTTAGGGAAGCCTGATCCACGTGCCTTCTGGCCAACTCAATCGCCTGGGGGTCGATATCACTTCCGGAGATATGGGCGATCCGTTCCGGTTCAAACTCTGCGACGACGCTTGAGCGCATCTTCTGTGCCTCGGCAGCGGGGAAGAAGGGGAAGGACTCACAGGCAAAGCTGCGCAGCATACCGGGTGCCCTGTGCCCCTGTCTGAAAGCGGCCTCAATGAGGATGGTCCCGGTCCCACAGCAGGGATCATGGAGAGGCATCCCGGGAAACCATGGGGAGAGCTCGACGAGAGAAGCGGCCAGGGTTTCCCTAAGCGGGGCCTCGCCGTTCCACGTCCTATAACCGCGCCGGTTGAGTGCGCTGCCAGTGAGATCGAGGCAGACGCGCGCCCTGTTCTCATGGATGGAAAGATGAATCGGAAATGCAGCTCCGGTCTCCGGGAAATAGCTGGATTGGCTGCACTTTTTCATACGTTCGATGATGGCTTTTTTGCATATGGACTGGCAGTCGGAGATGCTCATGAGCTGGCTTCTTGCACATTTTCCGCTCACATTGTACTGTCCGTCTGTCGTCAATATCTGCTCCCAGGGAATGGAAGAGACGAGCTGGAAGAGGTCTTCGAAAGTCAGGCACTCTCTTTCTGCGAGAATGATCTGGACGCGGTCTGCCATGCGCAGGCGAAGACAGGCAAAGAAACCGTCAAGAATGGAGCCGGAGAATCTGGCACCGCCAAGCTCCGCCTTTGTATCCTGAAAACCGAGGCGCTTGAGCTCTGCGGAAACGAGGCCTTCAATGCCAAAGGCAGCGGTGGCAAAAAGGGTGAGATGCTGAAAATCCAATGGAATTCATCCCTTCATTTCTTTAAGGATGCTTGCATTATACGGATGGGTTTCCCGCCTGTAAAGCCTTCCTTCTGCGCGGTTTCGTTGACGAATACAGGGCGAAAACGTATAATACGAATGCACAGAAGGAACCGTTTTGGAAAAAACGAAGAACCTACTGCATAACCTTGGAATTGGTGCCAAGTGCACACAAGATAGATCGTATTACCATATGAACAGGAGGCCCCTTATGAAGCTGATTATTGCTATTGTTCAGGATGAAGATTCCTCGAGACTGATCGGAAAACTGATGGATGAGGGCTTTGGCGTGACCAAGCTCGCCACGACCGGCGGTTTTCTCCGTGCCGGCAACACCACACTGCTTGTGGGCGTGGATGATGCCAAATTCAATGAGGCCATGGGGGTCATTGAAAAGGTGTGCAAGAGCCGCAAGCAGATGGCTGCAAGTCCTGCACCGATTGGCGGAACCCAGAACGGGTATGCGCCGTATCCGATCGAAGTGACGGTCGGCGGTGCTACGGTCTTTGTACTTTCCGTTGATCAGTTTATTAAGCTGTAAGGCGAAGGTATGCCGGACAATGAAGTGATTTCGCCCCAATTGCGGGATTTTCTTCCGCAGGGGGCGGTGATTGAAGGACTGTTGCGTACACTCCAGGAGGGCACCTGGGTTCATGCTTACCTGATTACGGGAGCAGAGGGCGTAGGGAAGAGAACACTGGCCAGGGAGATGGCACGCTATCTTCTGTGTACAGGCGAAAACAGACCGTGTGGTGTATGTGAAGCATGCCAGCAGGTATTGAATGACTCCCATCCGGACATGATTCGGGTTCGACCGGGATACCGTGTGGCAAGTGATCTGGAAACAGATCGTGGTAAGCACGATATCATTGTTGATACTATCCGTGAACTCATCTCCCGCGTTTCAGAACATGCCTATGAAGGCCAAGTGCGTATCTCCATCATCGAGCAGAGTGACAGGCTGAATCAAGCGGCTCAGAATGCCCTGCTGAAAACCCTGGAGGAGCCGCCGGACAATGTCATCTTCCTTCTCTTGACAGATACGCCATCCGCTCTGCTGCCTACCATTGTCAGCCGATGCAGGCATATCGCGCTGCATCCCTGGGATGATGCTAAGGTGGAGCAGGTAGTGAAGGCCTATGGCTACAGTGGAATGAAGACTGTACAGGCGGTTCATGTGGCTGCGGGCTCGATCGGGAAAGCGCTTCGCATGGCAGGCGATGACAGCTACTGGGAAAAGCGCAGCCAGATCATGGAGCAGTTCATGAATCTGCCCGATCGAAGCAGCATTTACGGCGTGGCCAACAAATGGAAGGATGCCAAGGATACTGCAGATGAGCTGCTGGATATTCTGGAGGACATGGTACGAATTATGCTGCTGTGCCATAACGGCCAGGGCAGCATGGATCTCATGAGCGATTTCCCCGAGCCATGGAAACGGATGGTCAAGGAAGGGGACAATACGGGTATTGTTCATCTGCTCATGGGTATTCAGACAGCACGCGCAAAGAGAATGAGCCAGGTAACATGGACTGCGGTGCTGGAAAGACTTTTATTGGACGTCATGGAGGAAAAAGCGAAATGGTCAGTGTAATCGGCGTGCGTTTTCAGGTCGGAGGCAAGCTCTATTACTTTGATCCGTTGGATGCAACGCCGAATATCTCTGATAGAGTACTGGTGGAAACGGCCAAGGGCAGGGAACTCGGAGAAGTGATCATGCCCCGGCGGGAGGTTTCCGAGGAAAGCGTGGTCGCTCCCCTCAAGCCTATTATTCGTATGGCAACAACGGAAGATCTGGAACATGTGAAGGAACTGCGACGCAGAGAACGCGAAGCCTTTACCATCTGTCAGGAGAAGATCGAAGAACACAAGCTGGAAATGAAGCTTGTTCGTGCAGAACTGAATTTTGAAGGGAATAAGATTCTTTTCTTCTTCACTGCAAACGGGCGCGTAGATTTCCGGGCCTTGGTC
>JAFUZB010000147.1 GCA_017476845.1 Clostridia bacterium | reverse complement strand
TCGTGGCCAGCCACAGCGATTCGCCGATGTTCAAGGTCAAGGAGAACGCCGAGCTGGAGACAAAGGACCACTATATCCGTCTGGATGTGGAGGGCTACGGCGGAATGATCATGTCCTCGTGGTTTGACCGTCCCCTCTCCGTGGCAGGTCGCTTCGCCGTGCGCACACCCAGCGGGATTGCCACCCGCCTGGTGGACCTTGGACGCGATGTCACCATGATTCCCAATGTAGCGATCCATATGAACCGCGAGGTCAATGAGGGCTACAAGTACCAGGCCAATGTCGATCTCATGCCGCTGTGGGGCGAGGGCGATGCCAAAGGCTCGTTCAGAAGGGAGATTGCCCGGGCCGCAGGGGTCGAGGAGCAGGATATTCTGGGCACCGACCTGTTTGTCTATAACCGGATGCCGGGAACGATATGGGGGCAGGGCGATGCCTTCTTCTCCGCGCCGCGCATCGACAATCTGGAGTGCGCCTTTGCGTCCCTAAAGGCCATCCGGGAGAGCGAGAGTGATCGCCATATCAATGTATGCGCCGTCTTCGACAACGAGGAGGTCGGCTCTACGACCAAGCAGGGCGCCGCATCGACCTTCCTGTGGGATGTGATGCAAAGGATTCTCTTTGCACTTCAGCTCCAGGGTGAGGATGCCATGCGGGCGATTGCCGGAAGCTTCATGGTCTCCGCGGACAATGCCCATGCCACCCATCCCAATCATCCGGAGTACGCGGACCCGGTGAATCAGGCGTATATGAACCGGGGGATTGTGGTGAAGTTCTCCGCAAGGCAGAAGTACACGACCGACGCTGTCTCCGAGGCCGTCTTCCGTGCCATCTGTGAGAAAAACGATCTGCCGCTCCAGTACTTCGCCAATCGCTCCGATAAGCCGGGCGGATCGACGCTCGGCAATATCTCCGGAACGCAGGTGTCCATTCCGACATTGGATATCGGCCTTGCCCAGCTGGCCATGCATTCTGCCTTTGAGACGGCCGGCACCAAGGACCTGGACGACATGATTACCGCCATGCGTGCATTCTTCAGCAGCGATGTCCGCATGACCTGTGACGGAGATTTCACGATCAGCTGATCGAAAAACGCCCTGACGCATGTCAGGGCGTTTTCAAGCGGATGGGCGATGGATGATTACATGCCGCTGCCCTTGCGCCGGTTGATGCGCTGAACGGGCTTGGCAAGCCCCGGGCGTGTCGGCTTGGCCTGC
This sequence comes from Clostridia bacterium, assembly GCA_017476845.1. Classification (GTDB taxonomy): domain Bacteria; phylum Bacillota; class Clostridia; order Christensenellales; family Aristaeellaceae; genus UBA2943. The sequence continues at coordinate 3,272 of JAFUZB010000147.1, read as the reverse complement.
GGGGCAGGGGAAGTGTGCCGGGGTTTGCTGACGGCCTCGCCGCGCATGTTCACGTTCGTGGGGCGATAGCTTGTCGGCACCTTCTTGGCAGGAACGGAAGGGGTCGTGTTCTCCATGGGCCAGTCGGACTCGTGCACCGGGAGGCGGAAGCCGATGAGCTTTTCCACTTGGCCGAGCTGCTTGAGTTCGTCGATGCAGCAAAAGGAGATCGCCGTTCCCGTGCGGCCCGCACGGCCGGTTCTTCCGATGCGGTGGATGTAGGCCTCCGGTTCCATGGGGAGATCGTAGTTGATGACGTGCGAGAGCCCCTCAATGTCCAGGCCGCGCGCGGCGATATCGGTGGCGATGAGCACCGGACAGTCGCCGGATTTGAAGCGGGAGAGCGCCGTGGTCCTGGCCCCCTGGCTCTTGTCGCCGTGGATGGCGACAGCCTCGATCCCGGCCTTCTTGAGATCCCTGACAATGCGGTCGCAGCCGTACTTGGTGCGGGAGAAGACGAGGGCGTTCTCCACGGCCGGATCCTTGAGCAGAAAGGCCAGGAGACGCTTCTTGTTGGCCTTGTCGACATAGAACATGTACTGGTCGATCGCCTTGACGGGGGAGGAGACGGGATCCACCTTGACCTCGGCCGGATCCTTGAGAAGATCCATGGCGAGCTTTTCCACTTCCTCGGGCATGGTGGCGGAAAAGAGCAGGGTCTGGTGCTTTTCGGGGAGCTTTTCGGCGATGCGCCGCACATCCCGGATAAAGCCCATGTCGAGCATGCGGTCCGCCTCGTCCAGGACGAAGATTTCCACGGTGTCCAGACGGATGAGCCCCTGGTTCATGAGGTCCTGGAGCCTTCCGGGGCAGGCGACGAGGATGTCGGTTCCCTTCTGGAGGGCATCGACCTGGTTCTGCTGCCCGACGCCGCCGAAGATGACGCAGGCGCGGGGTGTCATGTGCTGTCCGTAGAGGACAAAGTTGTCGTAAATTTGTTGGGCAAGCTCGCGTGTCGGGGTGAGGATGAGGGCGCGGACATCGCTGTGGCTTGCCCCCGGATGACGGGCCAGATTCTGCAGGATCGGGAGAGCGAAGGCAGCTGTCTTGCCGGTGCCGGTCTGCGCGCAGCCGAGCACATCGCGCCCCTCAAGGACATAGGGAATGGTTTCACGCTGAATGGGGGTCGGCTCACTGTAGCCGGCACTTTTGATATTGTGCAAAAGAGCGGGGACAAGCCCCAGCTGATCAAAGGCCATAGAAACTTCCTATCTGTATAGTCACTGTCATCTGAAAAAGGTATGGGACGCAGCGGGCGCGGAGGCGGGGGGCACCTCGAAGCGCAGGTGCGCACAAGGCCGAAGAATAGCACATTCCGCGGGGCATTGCAAATGCGTTTACGCAGTCAGACGTTTATTCCTCTGTATTCCTACGCACTCCGGCTATCAATTGACTTTTATTCAGCCAACTGATATCATGATCCTGGTGCCCGCGCCATAACGATGCGGGCGGGTCGTGATAGAGATCACTCAGGATGCTTGGAGAGAACATACTCAAGAGCAATCTCCATCGCGAGTAGAGTTTCCCCACCGAAAGGTTCACTCAATAGCAGCCAAGCCATATCATCATCGATGTTTTCCTGGATGAAATGTCCGAATGATTCAAAAAAACTTGATGTTGTTGAGTAACCATACGACAGTGAGAGTCGTGATCTCGTTGTCGAAACTCATACTTTGCTGGGGTGAAGTATGGGTGTGCTACACCAAAAGAACGTCTGCAGCCAGCAGGCGTTCATTTCGATGCAGCAAATTGTCGCTAAGTTTGAGTACCCAGGGTTTACGCGCAAGAACCCCGAATACCCATAAAAACATATATAACCATTACATTCTGTTTGTTCTTTCCCAACTCACTAACCTCTGGTTATCGAGTTTTCACACATTCATTCATCATTTTTACCCGCCCCCAATAATGAAAAATAAAGCAGGTGATCCAGGAGATCAGGCGGGAGATCTGACAGCCGCAAAAAAGTGTTTGACACATCAAATTTAATTTGATAAAATCTAATCGTTCCACATTATGTGAAACATTGTCGGCGAAGTCACCTGAAGACACTAGCGACAGAAAGGAAGCATGAACATGGCATTTTATGATTACAGCGTCACCGACCGCGCAGGAAACGAAGTCTCCCTGAAGGATTACGAAGGCAAGGTTGTGCTTGTTGTCAATACCGCTACCGGCTGCGGATTTACTCCCCAGTACAAGGATCTGGAGAGCCTCTATGAGAAGGATCATGAAGCCGGCCTGGAAATCCTTGATATCCCGTGCAACCAGTTTGCCGGACAGACCCCCGGAACGGATGAGGAAATCCATGAGTTCTGCACCCTCAAGTACAATACCCAGTTCCCGCAGATGCACAAGAGCGAGGTCAACGGCGAGAACGAGCTGCCCCTCTATACCTTCCTCAAGAGCCAGAAGGGCTTTGACGGTTTCGGCCTGAGCCCCGCCGGCATCGCCATGAGCGCCATGCTCAAGGCCCAGGACAAGGATTACAAGAAGAAGCCCGACATCAAGTGGAACTTCACCAAGTTCGTCGTGGACCGCCAGGGCAATGTGGTTGCCCGCTTTGAACCCACCGCGGACATGAAGGAAGTTGCCAAGTGCGTGGAGAATCTTCTGTAAGGGAACCCAAGATAGCATCCCGAAGGGAGTAACCAAGATGGATGACGCGCTGCGTCTGGAGAACCAATTGTGCTTTCCGCTCTATGCGTGTGCACGCAAGGTGGTGGGAAAGTACACACCGCTGCTCAAGCCTCTGAACATCACCTACACCCAGTACATCGTATTTCTGGTCCTGTGGGACTGCGGAAGCATCACGATCCGGGAACTGTGCCGCAAGCTGTATCTGGATACGGGGACACTGACTCCGCTGCTCAAGAAGATGCAGACGGAGGGGTACCTTGAGCGCAGGCGGGATCCGGAGGATGAGCGCGTGGTCATCGTGACGCTCACCGAGAAGGGATACGCACTCAAGGAACAGGTCAAGGATGTCCCGGGAAGCGTGGGCAGCTGTATGCCGCTGACGGCAGAGGAAGCAGTCGCGCTGTATTCTCTCCTCTACAAGGTACTGGGTAGTATCGACGAGGACGAGGAAACCTAAAAAGGCATCCAGGAGACCAAGGAAAAACGCAATCAAGGAGGAAAAAACCATGGCAGTCATCACCATTACCAAGGACAATTTTGAGCAGGAAGTACTTCAGTCGGACAAGCCCGTGCTTCTCGACTTCTGGGCCACC
>JAFUZB010000146.1 GCA_017476845.1 Clostridia bacterium | reverse complement strand
TCATTCCCAAGCCCTATCCGCAGCCGGAGGTAATCCTGGCGCGCATCCAGCGCACCATCGAGCTCTCCGAGGACCGGGAGATCAGCCAGTCCACCGCGCGCGATCCGCTCACCGGACTGTACAACCGGGAGTTCTTCTCCCGCTATGCGGAGCAGTATGATCAGCATCACCGGGAGACGCCTACCGATGCGATCGTGGTGGATGTGCATCACTTCCACATGATCAACGAGCGCTATGGCAAGGGCTATGGCGACGAGGTGCTCAGACGCATCGGCGAAAAGCTGCGCAGCATGGTCGGAGCCGCCGGGGGCATTATCTGTCGGCGCGAGAGCGACACCTTCATGGTCTACTGCCCGCACAGGGAGGACTACCAGCAGATCCTGGAGAGCGCTTCCATCGGGCTTGCGGGGGATGAAAGCGCCACCAACCGCATCCGTCTGCGCATGGGTGTGTACTCCGAGGTGGATAAGGCGATCGATATTGAGCGCCGATTCGACCGCGCCAAGATGGCGGCGGATACGCTGCGCGGCAACTTTGTACGGAATATAGCCTATTACGATAATACCCTGCATGAGAAGGAGCTCTACAACGAGCAGCTCCTGGAGGAGTTCCCGCGGGCGATCAAGGAGCACCAGTTCTGTGTGTTCTATCAGCCCAAGTTTGACATCCGCCCGGAAATCCCGGTGCTGGCAAGCGCGGAGGCGTTGGTGCGCTGGCGCCATCCGGAGATGGGCCTCATCAGCCCCGGCGTATTCATTCCGCTCTTTGAAGAGAACGGCATGATCCAGCAGCTGGACGAATATGTGTGGCGCGAGGCGGCGGCACAGATCCGCGACTGGAAGGAAAGGCTCGGTTTCTCTATTCCGGTTTCGGTGAATGTGTCACGTATTGATATGTATGATCCGAACCTCATCCAGACCTTCCAGAAGCTTCTGGAGGATTACGGTCTGACCCCGGACGAGATGCTGCTGGAAATCACGGAATCAGCCTACACGCAGGATTCCGAACAGATCATTCAGACGGTGAATACGCTCCGCGAGCTCGGCTTCTCCATTGAAATGGATGACTTCGGCACCGGTTATTCCTCCCTGAACATGATCTCCGTTCTTCCCATTGATGCCCTGAAGCTGGACATGCAGTTTATCCGCTCCGCTTTCCGGGATCACAAGGATACCCGGCTCCTGGAGGTTATCATCGATATCGCGGACTATCTCACCGTGCCCGTCATTGCCGAAGGTGTGGAGACCGAGGAACAGCTGCATGCCCTCAAGGCAATGGGCTGTGACATCGTGCAGGGCTATTACTTCTCCCGTCCCGTGCCGGCCGATGAATATGAGCACTTCCTGGAGGAGCGCAAGGCACAGGGCGAGAGCGGACAGGCCGGAATCGTTGTGGAGGATGAGCACCTGGAGAAGGTGATGTCCGAGGGCGAACTGGCCTTTGGACGTGTAGCCCATGCCCTCTCCAGCGGCTTTGAGAGCATCTATTATATTGACACGGCCAATGATCATTACCTGGAGTTCAGTGCACAGGGCAAGTATGAGGACCTGCAGATCCAGCGCAGCGGTTCGGACTTCTTTGCCGATACGCTGGCGAATATCCCGCGCGTAGTCTATGCGGAGGATCAGGATCGCCTGGCACTGTCGATGAAGAAGGACGTGCTGCTCACCCAACTGGAGGCAAACAACTACTTCAGTATGACCTATCGCCTGGTCATCGGCGGCGTCCCGCTCTACTATAACCTCAAGGCGGTTCGTGCATATACCCATGACGATCACCATATCGTGATCGGGGTGAGCAATATCGATTCCAGCCTGCAGGTGAAGCTGGAGAATGACGATGAGACGCTCAAGGCCGGGAACCATGCCTTTGCAAGCATTGCCAACGCCCTTTCCAGCGATTATGAAGCGATCTTCTCCGTCGACCTTCGGGATGACAGCTTTACCCTGCTTACCAGCCAGGGCGCCTATGAGCGCATGGGCCTGGGGATCTCCGACGGCAGCTTCTTCGAGCGCTTCCAGGAGGATATCGCGCAGGCTGTCGAGCCCGACGACCGTCAGATGATTGCCAAGGTTATGCAACGCGACGAGCTCTTGGAGTGCGTGGAGAAGGGGAATACCTTCTCTGTGGTCTTCCGCCTGCGGGTGGACGATGTGCCCACCTATTACCGCCTCATGGCCACCTTTGGGGACGAGGAGCATTCACATCTGGTGGTGGGCATCAGCAATATTGCCGCCCAGGTAGCCCAGCGGCGCGAGAGCGAAGCGATGCAGCAGAATTCGGTCATGTATGCCCGCATTGCCCAGGCGCTGTCGCAGGACTATTTCTCCATCTATTATGTCAACATCTACTCCAACGACTTCATCGAGTATGCGACCGAGGGTGAAAATCATGAGATTGTCATGAAGCGCACCGGCGGGGACTTCTTTGATGATTGCAAGCGCGCTATTCCCGAGCAGGTGGTGCCGGAGGATCAGGAGATTGCGCTCAAGGCCTTTGAGAAGGATACGCTGGTGGCAGAAGTGGCCTCCGGCAATACCTTCTCCATCGCCTATCGTCTCAAGCACGGAGACGAGCCCCGCTATTGCCAGCTCAAGGCGCTCAAGCTCGGGGACGACGAGGCGCATATCATCATCGGTGTGTCGGATATCGAGGCGCAGATGCAGCGCCAGAAGGAGTATGAGGCCTCCAAGGCAGAGTCGCTGACCTATTCCCGTATTGCGCATGCCCTGGCCCGCGATTATTTCTCCATTTACTATGTGAACATTGAGACGGATGCCTTTGAGGAATACTCCTCCTCCACGGATTACCAGGAGCTGCATATTGAAAAGGAAGGCATGGACTTCTTTGAGACGACCAGGAAGAACATCATGCGTCTGGTCTTCCCGGCCGACAAGGACAAGGCGCTGAGCGTGTGGACAAAAGAGCGGCTGATTCCCGAGCTCACCGACGGGCGCACCTTCTCCACAACCTATCGCCTGCTGCTGGACGGGACACCGACCTACATCAACTGTAAGGTGATCCGCATGCATGATTCAGAGGACGCCAACCATATTGTCATCGGTGTGAGCAATGTGGACGCGCAGATGAAGCGTGAAGCTGAGCTCAACGAGGCGAAGGCGAAGGCCAACCGGGATGCGCTGACTGGGGTCAAGAGCAAGCATGCCTATGTGGAGGCCGAGGAGGAGTACAATCAGCGCATGGAGGCTGGGGACAACCAACCCTTTGCCGTTGTGCTGTGCGATGTCAACGGTCTTAAGCAGGTGAATGATACCCTAGGCCATCAGGCGGGCGACAAGTTTATCCAGGATGCCTGCCATGAGATCTGTACAATCTTCAAGCACAGCCCGGTGTTCCGCATTGGCGGAGACGAGTTTGTCGCCATACTGCGCGGGGATGACTTCGCGCATCGCGAGGAGCTGATGGAGACCCTCCATCAGAACAATATCGAGCAGGGCGCAAACGGCGGTGTGGTTATTGCCAGCGGTCTTTCCGTCTGCCGTCTCGGTGTGGACAAGACGCTGGGTGATGTGTTTGAGCGCGCCGACAAGCGTATGTATGAAAACAAACAGGCCCTGAAGGCGGGCAGGAACTGAAGATGAAAAGATCCGACAGCATTTAGCTGCCGGATCTTTTCATGGACTCACAGGACACTGCGGATACCGCTGAGGAGTTCGTCATAGGTTTCATAGGCGGGGAGGTCGGGATAATCCTGACGGATCTTTTCCGTGGTACGGAAAAGGAAACCGGCCTTACTTGCCTGGATCATGGCCAGGTCGTT
>JAFUZB010000145.1 GCA_017476845.1 Clostridia bacterium | reverse complement strand
GGAGAGTACGGTGATGACGCCCTCCAGGCTCGCTGCGTAGCGGATGCCCCAGGAGACAACGGGAAGCGCGGGATTGGCCGCCTCAAAGATCTCCTTCACGGACGGGATGGGATCGGCGAGCGCGCCGCCCTTGAGGGGTTCCATGACCGTGATGGCTTTCCCGTGCCGTCTGGTGATCTCATAGCATTCTCTGGCAGCGATGCCGGGATTCTCCCAGTCGGAGTAGTTGATCTGCAGTTGGACAAAATCGACCTCAGGGTGGGCGGTGAGGAGCATGTCCAGGAGAGCCGGGTCAGCGTGGAACGAAAAGCCCCAGTGCCGGATGAGCCCCTTCTCCTTCTGCTCCTGCACGAAGTTCCACAGATCATACTCGTCGTACTTAGTGTAGTTCCCGCGCATGAGGCCATGGAGGAGATAGAAGTCGAAGTAGCCTGCACCCGTGCGTTCCAGGCTCGTGTAGAACTGTGCCCGGGCACTCTCGGCGTCATGGCACTGCATCCATGCGTTGAGCTTGGTACAAAGAAGATAGGCCTCCCGGGGATAGCGGTCGGCCACAGCGGCGCGGAAAGCAGCCTCGGAACGGCCACCATCATAGACATAGGCCGTGTCAAAGTAGGTGCCGCCGGCGGCCATGAAACGGTCCACCATCTCGCATACCTGCGGGATATCCGTACTGCTGTCGGGCAGTTTGGGCAGGCGCATGAGGCCGAAGCCCAGCTTGAAGATCTCACTTACGGGAATATCTGACATGGCAGAAAGCCTCCGAAAAGGAAAGATTAGACACGTTTCACGTAGTCGGCCTTGCGCGGTGCGGCTTCTCTTTCGCCGCCGGCCTTGCCGTAGCCAAGAATCACATTGCCGGCACCGAGGTATTCTTCTGGAATGCCCCAAGCTGCCTTGAGTGCCTTGCCCTCCTCGCTCTCAAAGGCCTGACGAGCGCGCCAGATGTAGCAGGAGCTGACACCCACGGCGTGGGCTGCATTAAGGAGGTTCCCGATGACCAGGTTGGCATCCGCCACCTCCAGCAGGCCGTCGCCCTTGCTGAAGACGATCACCACGGTGGGTGCACCGTAGAAGGTATGTGCGCCCTCCTGGCCCATGACAGCGCCGTTGAGGCGCTCAACCTTGGCGAGCGTATCGGGATCCTGTACCACGACCATCAGGGGAGACTGCTTCCCCATGCCGGTGGGGGCATAGGTGCCGGCGAGAAGGATGTCATTGAGGGCGTCTTCGGCTACCTGCGTTTCTTCATAGGCGCGGCAGGATCTTCTGGTGAGGAGGTTGTTAAGTGCTTCGTTCATCGTTTGTCATCCTTTCTGTGTGTCTGTGCATAAGTTTCCTCTCCCGATTCTTCTTGCATGTCCTGCCTGCAGGCTTATCTACTGTCTTGAAAACAGTTTAAGCAAGCAATGAGCAGGATTTTCTTTTGAGAAAACATGGAATGGAAAAGCGGGAAGGGGCGAAGCAAGAATAAGAAAAGATGGCGGAGATGTCAATACTCGGTCTGCGGGCGCTCGGAGATGCCGTAGGTCTGCATGAAGGTCTTCAGGTCCTTCTCATCCGAGATGAGCATGACATCGGTGAACTTTCCGGTCTGCAGGTCCTTGAACCCCGCAGTGGTTTCACCGGTGCAGATGCTCTTGTGCAGCATGGGCTGAAGGGCCGACTTGTCATACGCCTTCACCTGCGTTTTCTTTCGGAAGATCATGCCAGGGTACCTCCTTGCAGGGTGTTTTGGATCGCATCCAGTGTGCGGAAAAAACGGTGGGTGGCCACGGCAGGCCCCATGAGGGGAAGGCCGACAAGGTTCCACAGGACCATATGCTTAAAGGATGTGTGGGGGCCGGGGAGGCCAAGGCCTTCTGCGATCTGGCGGAGCTCCTCACAGATGCGGGCCATCCAGATGAGTGGATAGATAAAGAGCGTGGGGATCCCCAGGAGATAGGCCTTCCAGTAGGGCATCACCCTGTGGCCGAGCACTGCCTCGATTTCCCCTTGAAGACGCAGGGGCATGAGGATCAGGAAAAAGAGTCCGGCCGTGAAGAAATCAATGAAGCCCAGGAGAAAGCCCGGGCGGTGAACAGCTTTCATGGGACCTCCGTTTCATTCAGAAATGGGCACCTTATATCCAACCTTCGGGGATGCGCACATCCGTCCGGGGAACCCTGTCCCAGGAAAAGGAGGCGATCAGGTCATCCGGCGTGATGGGGACCGGGCGAGGCAGAAGGCCGTAGGCGCAGGCGAGCATGCCGAGGATGGCCTGGGGAGAGTGGGAGGCAAGCAGGGCGTCCAGGCCCAGGGCGTGGTCCCGCTTTGCCAGGCGTTTGCCGCACGGGTCCAGAAGAAGCGGGATGTGGGTATAGGCAGGTGTTGGGATATCGAGCAGGCGCTGGAGGTAGATCTGGCGCGGGGTAACCGAGAGAATATCTCGGCCGCGGATGACCTCAGTGACAGAGGAAGCGCCATCGTCGACGACAACGGCCAGCTGATAGCTCCACAGCCCGTCGGACCGCCTGACGATGAAGTCGCCGCAGTCGCGGTCAAGCCTTTCCAGAACCGGCCCCTGGAGAGTGTCGGTAAAGGCGATCTCCTCCGCGGGGACCCGAAGCCGGAGTGCCGGGGTACGTGTGAGGCGCTTTTCCCGTATCTGTGCTTCGCTAAGACTGCGGCAGGTTCCGGCATAGACGGTCTTGGTGTCCCCGAGGTTGGGCGCGGAGCTCACCATGAGCTCGGCGCGGGTACAGAAGCAGGGGTAGAGCAGGTTCTGCGAGGACAGGCGTGTGAGGGCGGCCAGGTAAGCGGCATCCCGCTCACTTTGCCACAGGGGCGTCTCATCCCAGTTAAAGCCAAAACGCTCCAGCACGCGAAGGGCATCCTCGCCGGATTCCCTTTTGCACCGCTGGGTATCCAGATCCTCAATGCGCACAAGGAAGCGTCCGCCCTGCTTTCTAGCGGAGAGATAGGCCAGGAGGCAGCAGGCCAGATTGCCCAGGTGCATCGGGCCGCTGGGTGAGGGGGCAAACCTTCCGGTGACACGCGCTTCCATACTGCTCCTCCTTAGAATTCTTCGCATAGGCAAAATCTCCGCCCCAAAGCCTGGGGCGGAGATACAATTCGTCAGGCCTTGCCCTCTTCCTGCGTGGAAATGAGGAAACGGAGGGTATAGTCCTTCTTAGCATCATACTGGAATTCCGGCATGATGGCAGGTCCGCAGGCACCGGTGCCGATGCCCTGCTGGAAGGCCTCGATCGTCACATAGACGCCGGTCTGCTTTTCGTCCTGGCGGTGCTCCATTTTGCACAGCGCAAGGTCGGTATAGGGCTTGATGGAGAGCTCAAAGGGGGTGTCTACGGCGCGGAAAGTGACCTTATCTTTGCCGTCCGAGAGGCTTACATAGGTGCAGTCGCAGCGGTTGCCGCTCTCCTGGGGACGGATATTGGGCTCGGTCATGTCGGCAACCTGGCAGGAGACGGTAGCGATGGGGAACTGGTCCTTCATGTCGCAGTAGCTTTCCCCTGTGCGCCCCTCGTAGGTGACATGGTCAAAGAGGGTGGGAAGCTGATAGGTCTTGCCAAAGCGCGGAAGGATGCCGCCGCCAGACTTTAAGTGGATATGGGAGGTGACAAGGATGCCCTCCGCGGTGCCCTCATAGGTGTCGGTGACGGTGAAGGTGGCCTTCTTATTCTTAACCTCGGTCACAATGCGCTTGCCACCCGGGATGTCGGTTTCCTCCACCAGCTTTTCCGTCTGGGCGAGGAAGGGCGCCATGGTGTTGCGGAACATAAGATCGGTATCGTTGTCGGTAGGCGCGCGGTAGAGGAGCGTGGAGGGCGTGGCGGAGGTGAGGTTCGCGCCCTTGCCCAGGGGCAGGGAGAGGTGTCCCTCCGAGATGCGGCACGCTGCGGGAAGCGCGGTGACGGCAGGGGCCGCGGGCGCATTCAGCGCAAGCACGAGCTCCTCCTCAGCGACCTTTTCTCCCGTCTTTGTATCCACGGTCGTGACCAGGCACAGCTGCTTTCCGTCTACCTTCTTTCCGGTCTTCAGCGTGACGGTCTTCTTTTGCAAGGGACCGACATCGGGAGAAACGGTATAGGCGGTACCGTCATTCCAGGTAAAGGTCAGCGCATAGCGGGAGCCTGCAGAGAAGGCGGTGGTATTGAAGATCTCAAAGTGGTCCTTGCCAAGGGAGGTGACACGGATCGGGCGGTAGATGAACTTCATGATCCTGGCACCCGTGCTCGGGGTACGGTCGGGATAGAACATGCCGTCCACGCAGAAGTTGTGGTCATGCTCCCACTCTCCGTGATCGCCCCCGTAGGTGTAGGTGCCGTCCTCATGGTACACGGCGTGGTCGACCATCTCCCACACGCAGCCGCCGATGAGGTTGTCGTGGGTATAGATTTCCTTCCAGTAAGCCTCGGTGTTGCCGGGGCCTACGCCCATGGCATGCGCATACTCGCACATGAAGTAGGGCCTGTCATTGAGGGGCTTTTGCTTGCGCTGGTGCTCACCGACATCGTGGACCATCTGCACGCTCGGGTACATCTCGCTGCCGACATCGTAGGCGATGCGCTTGCAGTGCACGGCACTCTCATAGTGCACGGGCAGGGAGGAATGCGCCTTGAGGAAGTCATACATGGCATCGGTGTTGGCATAGCCGCCGGCCTCATTGCCCAGGGACCACATGAAGATCGAGGTGTTGGCGTGGATCTTGTCGCGCGCGTAGAGGCGGGTGATGCGGTCCAGGTAATGCTTTTGCCACTTGGGGTCATGGGAGATGGTATTGTAGGTGGGCGGAAGCTGGTGGGCGAAGGTGCCGTGGGTCTCCAGGTCGTTTTCGTCCACGATATAGATGCCCAGTTCATCCGCGTATTCAAGCAGCAGCGGGTCCGGCGGGTAGTGGGAGGTGCGGATGGTGTCGATGTTAAAATCCTTGCAGATCCGCACGTCCCGCTCAATCTCCTCGGGGGTCATGGTATAGCCGCCCGTGGGCGAGGTATCGTGATGGTTCACGCCCTTGAACTTGATCTTCTTTCCGTTGAAGAGGAGAACATCGCCCTGGATCTCCACGGTCTTAAAGCCGATGCGCTCGCGCACACAGCAGCTCTTCGTCTCATAGAAGAGGGTATAGAGGACCGGATCCTCGGCGCTCCACTCCTGAACTTTGAGCCCCTCGAAGGTGAAGGACGCGCTGCGGTCGGTGGACTGGACGAGCTTGGTGACCTTAAGACCGTTGCCCTCCAGGGTGAAGGTGACCGGGGTGTCGGAGAAGGTTTCGCAGGAAACGGACAGGGAATAGGTATTTCCCTTCTTCTCTGTCACCGCCTGGATCTCGCGAATGTCGGTTTTCTCGGAAATGCGCAGGAGCACATCGCGGAAGATGCCGTTATTGCGGAACATGTCCTGGCCTTCGAGATAGGTGGAATTGCACCAGCGGTGCACGACGCATACGATCTCGTTTTCGCCCGATTGCAGTTTGCCGGTCAGATCGAACTCCGCGGTGTTGTGCGCGCCCTCGGAGTAGCCGACAAAACTTCCGTTCAGATACAGGTCAAGACAGCTTGCAACGCCGAGGAAGGAAATCACATGATTTTTCGTGGGATCCTCGATCTGCAGCTTTTTCCTGTAGACGCCGACAAAGTTATACTCCTCGGGTTTGCGGAAGCGCAGGGATATCTTCTGATCAACCCCCATCCAGGTAAAGACGCGGCCGACGCTCTCGGTGGTGGGAATGACCGGGGGCTTGAAGGGGAACTGATAGCGGATATTGACATAGAAGGGGCGGTCGTAGCCGTGGAACTGCCAGCAGCCAGGAACCGGCATCTTGTCAAAGGCTACCTTGTCGGTATCCAGGATGGCGGGAAGATCGGCCGGATGCGGATAGAAGTGGAAATCCCAATCTCCGTTTAAGCACATCACCTTTTCGGAGGCATAGCGCTTCTCGTTCATGGAGACGCTGTCGGCCTGCTCGCGGGTGGGATAGGGAATGAAATAGCTTCTTCCGGGAAGCTTGTTGACTTCGAAAATCTCAAAGGTATGGTAATTGGTTGTATTCAGCTGGTACTGCATGGCGCCCTCCTTGTCCCGTTTTTACTACAATATTGTACCACATGGCCGAAAAAAGCCCAGAGTGACGGCGCAAATTGCACTTCAGGCAGCGCAGGTGGTCTGAGGGTATTGTTTCTTGCGCGCTATGGGCTATACTGAAGAAAAGACGCGGGCCGCCATGGGCGGCCTTGCGCGGGAGGCAGGTATGCGCATCAAACGGTTCCTTTTCTTCACGCTTTCTCTCTTTCTTCTTCTCATGGGTTCCACGGGACATGCCGACTCGTGGATGTTTGTCGCGGATCTGCATCTGTCCTCGAATACGGAGGCGTTTGCGCAGACGCTGGAGGCCATCACCCGGGAGGCCGCGCGGCATGAGGCCGTGATTTTCCTCGGGGACAACACCAACAACGGGCGAGAGGAGGAGCACACGGCCTTTCTCGCGTTCCTGGGAGAACTCAGCACTTTCACGGATGTCTATGTGGTCCCGGGCAACCATGACCTTTCCGGGAAGACATCGCCGGAGGTGTTTGCCGCGCGCTATGCGCCCTATCTGGACAAGGCGTTTGAGAGCGATCCGGACTCAATCAGCCGGGCGTACCGTATCGGAGACCGGCTCCTGCTTGCCATGGACACCAATATC
>JAFUZB010000144.1 GCA_017476845.1 Clostridia bacterium | reverse complement strand
TATCCTTGGCAGGCAGCTTATCCAGATACGCCAGCATACGGTGCTTGAGGCGGGTACCCAAACCATGCACGTCCAAGAGGATCTTCGCATCAAAGACCTGCACAAACTCCTCCGGTCGAAGGGACCCTCGAAGGTTTGAGGCGGGTAGACAAAGACATCCAGCGGCGTATCCCCAAGCCTTGCGGTGTCATGGGTCCTGGAAACCGGGGCAATCACCAGTGCATCAAAATCGCTGAAGTATCCCGCACTGCCGTCGGCGTACGACCCATAGACTAGGATAGCCTCCGGTCGGTAAGTCTCCCGGAGATATTGCAGTGCACGCGCTTCCGCTTCCATCAGGCGTTTTCCCTCGCTTCACACTTTCGTTCTGTCTCCTCCCGAAGGAGAAGGACGAGATCATTGACATTCGTTCCCGTGGGGCCTGTCCGCACAAGCGCGTGTGCCACCTCCAGGGCGTGGTAGCTGTCATGCTCCGCCATAGCCCTTTCCCAGGAAATCCCCTTGTCCAAAAGGGATGCGTACGTTGTCCCGTCCACAATGCCGCCCGCAGCATCCGTCGGCCCATCGGTCCCATCCGATCCCACCGACAAAAGGCACACTCCCGGGACACCGGCAATCTCTCTGGCTGCACTGAGCGCAAGCTCCTGATTCCGGCCGCCCAGCCCATTGCCCGTCACATGGACGGTGGTTTCCCCGCCCAGGACCCAGGCTCTCTTCCCGCGCGCATCCGCAAGCTGTTTTCCCAGTTTTCTCCCGACCTCCCGCGCTTCGCCCTCCAGGGAATCGGTCACGCGCTCCACCTGAAACCCCTGCCGAATGCATTCCGCCTGGGCGGCCTCGCATAGCAGCTTCACACTTCCTATGATCTCCGTGTCTCCTACATTCAGGTGTCTCGGGGTTTCGCACTCCATCCATCTGCGTGCCTCCGGGGACAGGGTCAGGCCGTACCTTTCCACGATCTTCCGGGCCTCCAGGGACGTCGAACGGTCCTGCACGGTGGGACCGGAAGCGATCGCATCCAGCCTGTCCCCCAGCACATCCGAGAGCGCCAGTGTCACCACCCTTGCCGGCTGGCACCACTGGGCAAAGCGCCCGCCTTTGACCGCGGAGAGGCGCTTTCGAATCGTGTTGATCTCCTCGATCCCGGCGCCCGAACGCAGCAGCTGATCTGTAATGTCCTGCAGCTCCGCAAGCGGGATCAATGGCTTCTCAAACAGCGCGCTGCCTCCGCCGGAGAGCAGAAAGAGTACGGTATCCTCCGCGTCAAGATGAGCAGTCATCTCAAGCACCGCTTCCGTTCCCTGTATCCCTTTGATATCCGGCACAGGATGTCCGCCCTCAAAGCAGCGTATCCCCGGAAGACTTCCCGGGACATGCCCGTACTTGGTGACCACGATGCCAGCCTCGATGCTTTTTCCCAGCACCATCTGCGCCGCCCGGGCCATGGAATAGGCGGCTTTTCCTGCACTCACTAGGTAGACGCGTCCCGAGAAGGTCCGCTTCTTCAGGGCTTTTTCCACCAAAGGCTCCGGAAGACAGGATCGAATCGAAGACATTGCGATTTCCTCAGCTATCCCCTTCAGCGTCATCTCTCTTCCGTCCTTTCCTATTTGCTCGCTGTCACCACGAAGAAGTGTAGCGTATGCATCCGCCATTTTCAATGCACCTGCCTTCAAACGCACCTGCCGCGCCTGCGCTTATCCACGCGCAGGTCACCAAGAAATACAGTCGAAAAACATCCGCATCATTGACACCCTGACCCACGTTGCATAAAATGCCTATGGGTTTCGATAGGAAATCCCTATAACTCATTTTTGAGATACCGGAGGCATTCATGCGGAAGTATGGTCTGTGTATGGCAATGTGTGCTTGTTCGATGAACAAGCCCTGTTGTTGTACCTTCAGCCGCATGAAAACCGCCCACATCTAGGCAAGATAAGTCCTTGCCAAGAAACAGGCCTTTTTCTGCGGCGTGCGCGTGCACTGCCGCTTTTCTTTTGCACACGGAGGCACAATGCATGATAACAATTGACCATGTTTCCAAGACATTCAAGAGCAAGGAGCGCCAGGTCGATGCCCTCCGGGATGTCTCCATCCATGTTGAAGCGGGAGACATCTACGGAATCATCGGATTTTCCGGTGCAGGCAAATCCACCCTGATCCGTCTGGTCAACCGTCTTGAGACGCCGGACACCGGCTCTATCCTGGTGGACGGCAGCGATCTCTCTGCCCTCTCCAAAAAGGAGCTTCGCACGCTGCGCAGGCGCATCGGCATGGTTTTCCAGCAGTTCAACCTACTCTCCGGAAAGACGGTCTACCACAACGTTGCCCTTCCCCTGATCCTTGCGGGACATCCCAAGGAAGAGATAAAGAAAAAGGTGGATGACGCGCTGAAGTTCGTAGAACTGGAGGACAAGCGCGAGGCCTACGTCAGTGAGCTCTCCGGCGGACAGAAGCAGCGCGTGGGTATTGCGCGTGCCCTTGTCACCGATCCGAAAATCCTTCTGTGCGATGAGGCCACAAGCGCCCTTGATCCCCAGACCACCGCTTCCATTCTCCAGCTGCTCAAGCGCGTCAACCGGGAGATGGGCGTCACCATCCTCCTCATCACCCACCAGATGTCGGTCATCCAGATGATCTGCAACCGGGTGGCCGTCATGGAGGAGGGCAGGCTCGTCGAAGAAGGCCCTGTGCTGGAGGTCTTCGGAAGGCCCCGCGAAAAGATCACGCAGCGCTTTGTGCGCACGGTCATCTCCGACCAGATTCCCGAGAACTTCCAGCGCGTGCTTCGCAAGGACAACCGGCACTTCAGGGTGGAACTGCTGAAATTCATCGGCGACGCCGTGGAAAAGCCGGTCATCGCCTCGCTGTGCCAGACACCTGGGCTAGAGGTCAATATCCTGGGCGCCACGATGCAGGAGGTCCAGGAGAGCACCCTGAGCCTGTTCATTGTCCAGCTCGTGGGCGAGGATACAGTGATCGAAGCGGCAGAAAAGTTCATCGACGAGTCCGGTGCCCTGCGCGAGCGTGTCCAGCCCGCCGAGTACGGTGCATAACCTAACGAAAGGAAGACATGTCCATGGAAGAGTTCCTTCAGTCTAAAATCTTCGGCATCAAATGGCTGCGCCTGTTGACCAACTGTCAGGAGACGCTCTACATGGTAGGCTGGTCCCTTCTCATCGGGACGATCATCGGCTTCAGTCTGGCGTTGGTCCTTGTCCTGTGCCGCAAGGGCGGCATCCTGGAAAACCGTATTGCCTACCTGATTGTCAACACCATCTGCAATATCGTCAGGTCCGTCCCCTTCGCCATTTTGCTGGTGACCATCATGCCCTTTACCCGTCTTCTGATGGGCAGGGCCACGGGTACACGGCCCTCGCTGGTGCCCCTGATTGTCTACATCGCGCCCTATCTTGCGCGCCTTCTTGAAAACTCCCTCCTGGAAGCCGATCCCGGCATTCTGGAGGCTGCGCAGGCCATGGGGGCCAGCACCTGGCAGGTCATCCGCTATTTCCTGCTACCTGAGACCATGGGCTCCATGGTCCTTGCACTCACCACCGGTGCCATCGGCCTTCTGGGCGCCTCCGCCATGGCCGGCTATGTCGGCGGCGGCGGTGTCGGCGACCTGGCACTGACCTACGGGTATGAGAAGATGAATACCCCGCTGATGATCCTCACCGTGTGCATCCTCATCGCCTTCGTCCAGCTTCTGCAGTTTATCGGCAACCGTCTCTCCAGAAGGCTGCGCGCCCACCGCTAACACACGTTGTCCCGTCCCCTGTCCGGAAAGGGGACTGAACATATGCCACCTGTCACCTATCGACCACAAAAGAAAGGACGTTTCTCATGAAAAAGCTGTTTGCGATTGTTCTTGCACTGACGCTGCTGGCCACCTTCGCCGCCACCGCCGAAGTCGTTGAAACCGGCAAGACCAAGATTTCCTATTCCAAGTCTCAGGGCCCCTACACAGAGCTCTTTGAAGAAGCCATCATCCCGATCATGGAAGCAGAAGGCTACACCTTCGAAGTCCTGGACACCTCCGAGCTCCTGCTGGCTGACCACGCCCTGAACAACGGCGAAGTCGACGTGAACGTGGAACAGCACACCGCCTACATCAACACCTACAATGCCAACAATAACGGCGACCTGGTCGGCATCTCCGTGATCCCCACCGTGCCCGCCGCACTGTATTCTGTCAACCACGCCTCCCTGGATGAGGTGGCCGACGGCATGACCGTGGCTGTCCCCAACGACGCCTCCAACACTGCCCGCTGCCTGATGATCCTCTCCAAGATCGGCTGGATCAAGTTCGACGAGAGCGTCGATCCCTCCGCCGTCACCGTCGATGACATCATCGAGAATCCCTACAACCTGGACTTCACCGAGCAGAAGAGCCTGACCATCCCCGCCGCCATCGAGGACTATGACTTCGTGGCCATCACCGGTGCCGTGGTCTGGAATGCCAAGGACCTGCTCGCCGAAAAGAACGCCGTGACCCTCGCCTATGAGGACGTGCTGCCCCACCTGATCCTCCAGGTCACCGTGAAGGAAGAAAACGCCAACACCGACTGGGCACAGGCCATCGTGGCTGCCTATCATTCCGACGCCTTCAAGGCTTACATGGCCGAGAACAACGACGGTATGTGGTGGATCCCCGAGGAGCTGCAGTAAGCGGTACCGAAAACATGAAAAGAGCAGCGGGTAACCGCTGCTCTTCTCATTGACAGTCTTCTCTTCTTTGCCTATCATGAAGACTATTCCATCCCAAGGACGCCAACTTTCCGAGGTGAGACCATGCCCATTAAGATTCCCGACGGCCTGCCTGCCGTTGAAACGCTGCATCAGGAGAACATTTTTGTCATGCCCCAGGGGCGTGCCGTGTCGCAGGACATCCGCCCGCTGCGCATCCTCCTGGTCAACCTGATGCCCCGGAAAATTCAGACCGAGGTGCAGTTTTCCCGTCTTCTGGGCAATACCTCCCTGCAGATTGAACTGGAGCTCGTTGCCCCCAGGACGCACACCTCTGTCAACACCCCGCCCGAGCATCTGCACACCTTTTATAAGACCTTCGATCAGGTAAGAGAGCAGAACTTCGACGGCTGCATCATTACCGGTGCTCCCGTTGAGCACCTTCCGTTTGAAGAGGTGGATTACTGGGATGAGCTGTGCGAGCTGATGGACTGGACCACGCGGCACGTCCATTCCACCTTCCACATTTGCTGGGGCGCGCAGGCAGGGCTGTACCATCACTTCGGCATCCCGAAGCAGGCCCTGCCAGAGAAGCTCTTCGGGGTGTATCCGCACAGTGTGGAATACAAGCGCAGCATTCTCTTCCGCGGCTTTGACGATGTCTTCTACGTGCCGCACTCGCGTCATACCACCGTGGACCGCAGGGAAATCGAGGCGGAAAAGCACCTGCAGATCCTCGCCTCCTCCCCGAGGGCCGGTGTCTATGCAGTCTATGCCAAAAAGCACAAGCAGTTCTTTGTCACCGGGCATTCCGAGTATGATGCCGATACGCTGGAACTGGAGTACCGCCGGGATCTCGATGCCGGAAAGCCGATCTCGCTTCCGGAAAACTACTACCCGAACGATGATGCAACCCAGTCTCCCCGCGTCACCTGGCGCGCGCATGCAAACCTTCTGTTCTGCAACTGGCTGAACTACTTTGTCTACCAGACCACGCCATATGATCTGTCCATGATTCCGGAAAAGGCAGAAGAGGAGTGATTTCGGGCTTCTTCGCAAAAGCGAAGAAGCCTTTGTTCACGGCCCCTCCTTGCCTCTTTCCATACCCCTTCAAGCTTTCAAAGGGAGTATCGCCTATGATCCTGCAAACCGGCCAGCGCACAGACATTCCCGCCTTCTACACGCCCTGGTTCCTCAACAGGCTCCGGGAAGGGATGGTCTGTGTACGCAATCCCTTTCAGCCCGAATCCGTCACCCGGTACCGCATCTCCCCCGATGTCGTCGATCTCATCGCCTTCTGTACCAAGAATCCCCTCCCCATGCTTCCGCATCTTGACCTTCTCTCCCCCTACGGACAGTACTGGTTCATCACTATCACGCCCTACGGGAACGATATGGAGCCCAATGTGCCGCCAAAAAAGGTCGTCATGGAAGCCTTCCGCATTCTGTCGCGGCACGTGGGGGCACATCGCATCGGCTGGCGATATGATCCCATCCTTCTGACGGAGCGCTACACCCCGGAGTTTCATCTCAAAGCCTTTGAAGAGATGGCACAGACGCTCTCCGGCTATACCGATACCGTGGTGATCTCCTTCGTTGACCTCTATGAAAAGGTCAAAAGCAATTTCCCGGCGCTTCGCATCGTCCCCATGGAGCAGCGGCGGATACTCGGGGAAAAAATGGTCAAGATCGCTCGTGACTGCGGGATGACCCTTCGCCCGTGCGCCGAGGGACAATGGCTTGGCGCCTACGGCGCCGACTGTTCCGGCTGCATGACACTGAAAACCTTCGAGCGTGCCCTGCAGACACGGTTGCTCCTCCCATCCTATGCCAAGCGGGAGAACCGCGCGGCATGCGCGTGTCTTCTCACCAACGACATCGGGAGCTACAACACCTGCGGACATCTATGCCGCTACTGCTATGCCAATGCTTCTCCCGACGTCATCCGCTCTAACATGGCACACCACGATCCCGCCTCTCCCCTGCTCATCGGCCATCTCCACCCCACGGACACCATTCATGACGCCCGCCAGGAGAGCTGGATCGATCCACAACTCAGCTTCCTACCCTACTTTTGAGGAGGTCCTTCCCATGCCCTTTGTCCAACATGTTCATCCCCAGTTCCGCGACGCCGATGAGGACGGTCTCATCGGATTGCGCGGAAGTATGCGCTGCTTTCAGGATATCCACACCTGGTACATGCATGCCGTGCACAAGGGGAATGACGAGCTCCCCGAACAATACGGCGCTGCCTGGGTCTATACGCGCTACCACATCCGCCTGTTCCGGAAGATGGACTATACCGACCGCCTAGAGCTCTCCGCATGGATGGAGCCGTATCGCCAGCCTGTCTTAGTCAACATGGACATGCAGATCCGCCAGCACGGTGTCCTCACCGCTTCGGGGAAGCTGGAAAGTTGCATCTACAGTCTGGAGCGCAGGCGGCCTCTGCGCCTGAGTGCGGTCGACTTTCCGGAGGACATGCCCGAGGAGACGGAAGAGACGGTTTCCGACTTTTTCGGGATCCCGCGCACCGATGAGGGCATGGAAGTCCGCTACGAGCGCACGGTCCGCGTCTCTGACCTGGACAAGAGCCGTCACATGACTA